>NZ_JBIWEU010000006.1:0-298892 GCF_044762675.1 Peribacillus sp. NPDC096448
GGGAGATACGGGTATCGACGCATTACATTGGAATTACGTAATAGAGGGATTCAAATGAACCATAAAACGGTCCTTCGATTGATGAAGGAGTTGGGGCTAAAGTGTCTGGTCCGTATGAAGAAATACCGTTCATACAAAGGCAAGATTGGAAAGGTTGCGCCCAATATTCTCAATCGTAATTTTAAGGCAACAAAGCCCAATCAAAAATGGGTCACGGACGTAACTGAGTTTCATTTATACGGTGAGAAGTTGTATTTATCACCCATTCTAGACTTATTTAATGGAGAGATCATTGCTTACAATATCGAATCACGTCCTATTTATCCCTTAGTCTCCAAGATGCTTGACCAAGCCTTTATGCGATTGGAATCGAAAGATTCCCCCATTCTTCATTCGGATCAAGGCTGGCATTACCAAATGAAATCTTATTCACAAGCCCTGAAAACACATGGTCTTACTCAAAGTATGTCCCGAAAAGGAAATTGTTTAGACAATGCGGTCATAGAAAACTTCTTTGGCTTATTGAAATCGGAATTACTTTATTTACAGAAGTTCGAAAGCATGGAGCATTTCAAACAAGAACTTGAAGATTATATCCATTATTATAATCACCGACGAATCAAAGTGAAATTAAAAGGCATGAGCCCAGTAGATTACCGGGTTCATGCCCTCAAGGTTTCCTAATTAAATAAAGTGTCTAACTTTTTGGGTTCACTTCATTCCTGGTCTGTTTTTTTATGTGGTGTCACCATTTTTCTATAAGCATATTCTTTCCATTCCCCTCATATAGTGAAATACATATCAGGTCAGAAATGGGGATAAATATGGTCAAAAAATGGGTACTTCCTCTAGCAATCATCATGTCACTAGCCATTGGAGCAGTGGGGGGCATATATTGGACAAGCCTTCCGGCCAAGAATGAAGCAAAGGATGAAAGCCAAGAAATATCGAAGGATAAGGAATGGGCAAAAGTGGAACAAGCTTACGGTTTGATCGTAAGTCAGTATGTAGAACAGGTGGACGGCTCCAACCTGGTGGAGGGTGCCATCCAAGGCATGCTGTCAGCGCTGAAAGATCCTTATTCCGTATATATGGACAAGGAGACCGCTAAGCAATTCAATGAAACCCTGGATTCCTCTTTTGAGGGGATCGGGACTGAAATCGGGATGGAAGATGGTAAGGTCATAATTGTTTCTCCTTACAAAGACTCGCCTGCAGAAAAAGCTGGATTAAAGCCGAAAGATCAAATCCTTAAGGTGAATGGTGAAAGTGTAGAAGGTTTGGATCTGTATGAAACGCGCCTGAAAATCCGCGGCGAAAAAGGGTCACCCGTCAAAATGGAAATAAAACGGGCAGGGATTGATAATCCACTTGAATTCAATATGGTGCGTGCCGAAATTCCATTGGATACCGTATTTTCATCAATTAAGGAAGTCGCCGGAGAACAAATCGGTTATATCGAGTTGACCACATTCTCGGAAAATACTGCAAGTGATTTCAAAAAGCAGATGAAGGAGCTGGAAAAGAAGGGAATCAAGGGCTTGGTTATAGATGTACGCGGCAATCCAGGCGGCCTTCTTTCCAGTGTGGAAACGATTCTTGGAGAGTTTATTACAAAAGACAAGCCCTATTTGCAAATTGCAGAAAGAACGGGGGAAACACAATCGTTTTTCACAAGCCTTAAGAAAGCGAAAAGTTATCCCATTGCCGTCTTGACGGATAAAGGCAGCGCCTCAGCCTCGGAAATCCTGGCTGGCGCCATGCAAGAGGCGGGAGGCTATCCATTGGTTGGCGAGAAGACCTTCGGGAAAGGCACAGTACAGCAAGCTGTACCAATGGGTGATGGCAGTAAGATTAAACTTACGTTATATAAATGGCTGACTCCTTCAGGGAACTGGATCCATAAAAAAGGGATCGAACCGACGATCAAAGTCAAACAACCGGAGTATTTTGATGCCCATCAGCTGGCCATTGAAAAGGTGTTGGAGCGGGATATGAATGATGAACAAATCCAGTATGCCCAAAGCATTTTGAAAGGACTCGGATTTGAACCGGGTCGTGAGGATGGATATTATGATTGGAGTACAGAAATTGCAGTAAAGGCATTCCAAAAACAATTTGGCCTCGAAGTGACTGGAAAGCTGGATGCTAAAACCGCAGCACATCTGGAATCCGCCATTCTGGAAAAGATCCAGGATGAAGATAATGATATCCAGTTACGCACGGCTTTGAATTATTTAGTGAAATAACTTGTTGGCATCGTTCCCCTTGGAGCGGTGCCACTTTTGCATTCGATAGTTCCCCGCTTGCTAACATGAAGGGAGTATAGAAGATAAAGCTACTTTTTCTGCATCTTAATAGGCATGGAGGCTACATTTTTGATAGAATAGGAGGTAACTGACCAGAACGAAATTTAACAAAATTTGATTACTTTTGAGGATGGTGGAAAGAAATTGACAACGGATTGGCTGATTGCATGCTTAATGGGATTAGGAAAACTTTTCCTTCATCCTTTGCTTTATGTTTCGATTGCCTATTGTTTATTCATCGGCTATCTTCGCGTTAAACGGGAACGCCATGATTTTAATACGAAGATCTACAGTTTTTCCATGGAGCTGCGTTCCATGTTACCTCAAGGGTTAATATGGGGCTTGATCCTTTCCTTGCTCACGCTTGCTACCGGACTCGCCATTCCTTTGGCGGCACTGTCCATCATGGCTGTGGTTACGGTTTTGTCCATGCTATCCATGAAAAAGAGGTTCGTTTCCCCCGTTTATACAATGGGTCTCACATTTTTTATCCTTTTCTTTTTATATGATAGAGATGTCGAGCTGACGTTATTTCAGGATGCCTTTAATCAGCTGGATCGGTCCATATATCCGACACTTGTTATTTTAATGGGATTATTACTGATTGCTGAAGGGTTTTTAATTGTTGCTAATGGAAGTAAAAAGGTCTCTCCTCAATTGGAGGTATCCAAGAGGGGGCAGCCGATAGGTGTGTATGTTTCACAGCGAATCTGGTTAATTCCCATGTTCGTTATGATTCCTGGAGGACAACTTCCAGCGCCTTTCGAATGGTATCCGGTTTTTTCAATCGGGGACATGTCCCTGTCACCGATCGTACTGCCCATTTTAATCGGCTTTAAGCAAAAAGTTCATGGGACGCTCCCGGAACTGGCCATTAGGGCGCAAGGCAAAAAGGTAGGGGCATTGGGAATTGTGATTACGGTATTGGCGGCAGTTGGTTACTGGTACCCTCCATTGGCGATCATAACGGCTGTTTTAGCAATCCTTGGCCGTGAATTCCTGCATCATTCCCAAAAGGCAATGGATCGGAAGCTTCCGTTTTATTTTTCAAAAAGTAAGCTTGGTGTCCAGATCTTAGGCGTTATCCCTCAATCTCCGGCAGATAAAATGGGGTTGCTTAAAGGCGAGGTCATTTCGAAAATAAATGGGGTCGTCGTCAGGGAAGAAGAAGAGTTATATAGGGCGCTACAAATAAACCGGGCACATTGCAAGCTTGAGGTCATCGATAATAATGAACAGATTCGTTTTGTGCAAAGAGCTCTATTTGACGGGGAGCATTACGAATTGGGCCTCTTGTTCGTTGACGATCAATTGAAGGAAAGCGGACAAGTGGGTTAATGACATAAGCATAAAAATAAAAGGCCTTTCTCGTATTATTCGAGAAAGGACTTTTTCAATGGAAACGTGCTATTACTTTTCAAGCATGATCTTTTCTAGATCGTCCAGCATTTTATTAGCTGCAATTACTCCGCCAGCTGTATTCCATGTTGCGTCGCTAACCTCATGGGCATTTCCGTTTTTGACTGCATCAAGGTTTTTCCAAAGTGGATCATTAGTCCATTCTTTTGCTGTGCTTAGGGCTTGTTTGTCCCCTTCAGGAGCGTATGTGAAGTAGAAGAGAATATCTCCATCCATTTTAGGGATGACTTCTTTTCCAACCTCAATGGCAAGGTTGCCTAATTTATTATCTGCAGTGAATAGTTCCTTCTGTTGTTCTGCACGTTTAAATCCTAATTGATCGAAAATCACTCCAGAGAATGAATCCGTGTAATAAATACGAGTAGTTCCAGCCATGAAACGAACAATGGAAACTTCTTGATTTACTTTATCACCCAATTTGACTTTAAGATCTTCTGTATGTTTATCGAATTCTGCAATTACATCGTTACCTTTTTCTTCAAGGTTCATTGCTTTTGCATATAGTTTAAAGTTTTCTTTCCAATCTCCTCTTAGCGTTTCCGAAAAAACGGTAGGTGCGATTGCATTTAATTTATCATAAACAGCTTCTTGGCGTATCTTGCTTCCGATAATCAAGTCAGGCTTCAGTGATGCGATTTTCTCTATGTTAACTTCATGTTCAACACCAACGACTTCTACCCCATCCATATCATCTTTAATATGGTCGTACCAAGGGTCACCAAGCCATGATTGAACGGCACCAACAGGTTTAATTCCTAAAGCAAGCAATGCTTCAGTGCCTTCATTTGTTAAAACGACCACTCTTTTAGGCGTTTCTTTCAACTCGGCAGTGCCCATGGCATGCTCAATTGTGTAGCTTTTCTCTTCTTTCTTGTCTTCAGCTTTATTTCCATCGGCCTTTTCATCCGAATTCCCGCAAGCTGCTAGAAGGAAGACTGCAAATATTGTGAAAATCGTTAATAGTGACTTAAATCTAAACATCTATGTACCCCTCCCAATTTTTCAGCAAATGATAATCATTCGCACTTAACAGCATCATCATAAAATGAATATAGTTTTCTGTCAATATATAATTGAAAATGATTCTCAAATTCGTTGACATAATCCTGTTTACGCCAGTACAATTGAATTAAATAATGATTTACAAACGTGATTGGAAAGGTAACTGGATATGTTATTAAAAAATTCATGGCAGAAATGGATGGGACTGTTCATTACCATTCTTTTGCTGCTGTTTTTACTGTGCTCAAGCATTGTATACGGTTATACAGATACAACATGGAAAATGGCCATCGATGCTTTTACCGATTTCAATGGGACGAATGAACACATTGTCATTCAATCAGTTAGACTTCCGCGTGCCCTGATCGCTTCGGCAATCGGTGCAAGTTTGGCCATCTCGGGGGTTTTGATGCAAACGCTAACTAAAAATCCCCTTGCTTCCCCAGATATCTTCGGAGTCAACGCCGGGGCGGGATTGGCGGTTGTCACCGGTGTCACCGTTTTTGGGATAAGCAATCTTCAAGTATTCACATGGCTGTCATTCATAGGGGCGGCCATAGCCGCGATAAGCATATATATGATTGGAAGCATGGGACGAGGCGGCTTGACACCGATGAAGCTGACATTGGCCGGTGCGGCCATGACGGCCATGGTAGCTTCACTTACACAAGGTCTTCTTGTTTCTAATGAGGCTCTTTTAGAGCAAGTCCTATTCTGGCTTGCCGGATCCGTTTCCGGTAGAAGCCTGGAAAATTTAGTTGCCGTCCTGCCTTATCTTGCCGCAGGCTGGGGACTTGCCTTGATCATGTCCGGTAAAATGAATGTGTTATCAATGGGTGAAGACGTTGCAAAAGGTCTTGGACTGAATATAGTATTCCTTAAACTGGTCCTGGGGCTGGCAATCATCCTGCTCGCTGGCGGATCAGTGGCGGTTGCGGGTCCGATTGGCTTTATAGGAATCGTCGTTCCGCATCTTGCCCGTTCTATAGTAGGCATCGATCATCGCTGGTTGATTCCCTTCTCTGGACTTTTCGGGGCGGTGCTTTTGATTGCAGCCGATGTCATATCCAGGTATATCCTGATGCCTCGAGAAGTTCCGGTTGGAGTCATGACAGCCATAATCGGGACCCCATTCTTTATTTATATAGCTAGAAAGGGGTTCAGCGGTCGATGAAGTCATATAAGAGTTTTCGTTTGTTTAATGAAAAAATATCATTCTTGATGGATAAAAAAGCCATGATCGTGATTTTCATATTATTTTTAGTCACTTCACTAGTGTTTGTTATCAGTACTGGAGTGGGTGAGATGAATATAAATCCGCTAAGTGTCCTCCAGGTCTTTATTGGAGGGGGGACGGAGAGCGATCGGCTCATTATCCAATCTTTCCGCCTGCCTAGAATAATTGTTGCCCTGTTGGTGGGGATGGGCCTTGCTGTAGCTGGGGGAATCCTTCAAGGGATGATTCGAAATCCACTTGCTTCGCCTGATATCTTGGGGATAACGGGAGGAGCGACTGTAGCGGTGGTTGGATTCTTGGCCATTTTTAGCGATAAGAACCATTCTTTAACAGTGAGCATCAATTGGCTGCCGTTAGCTGCATTCATTGGGGCGACAGTCGTAGCCTTACTTGTTTATTCCTTAGCCTGGAAAAATGGAGTTCCCCCGATCAGGCTTGTGTTGATCGGGATTGGGGTGATGGCTTTAATGAAGGCACTCACTACGATGATGATGATTCTTGGCCCAGTCTTTCAAGCGAGCCAGGCAAACCTGTGGATCACGGGGTCAGTGTCTACCTCCACCTGGAATAATATCGCTGTATTGGCACCATGGACGATTCTATTCCTGTTAATCGCCTTCCTGTATGCTAGAAATATTAATTTACAGGAGCTAGGCGATGACCTGGCAACGGGACTTGGGGGGCATGTCCAAAAACAGCGGTTTACATTATTGATGATCAGTACGGCCTTGATTGGCGGTTCCACAGCTTTTGCTGGGGGAATTGGATTTGTGGGATTAATGGCGCCACACATGGCCAGAAGGCTGGTTGGTTCTAGTTTTGGAGTGTTACTGCCCACTTCAGCTTTGCTTGGCGGCATCCTGGTTATGGTGGCGGATTTGATTGGACGGACCTTATTCTCACCTTTGGAAATACCGGCTGGTGTCTTCACAGCGAGTATCGGGGCCCCATACTTCATTTATTTACTATATAAAACGAGGAATTCGTAAATCCGGTAAATGTAGAAAGAAGGAGTGGATTCTCGTATTCCTAAACCCCGTAAAACCATATAACTATAGCCCATATATTTTTGCTCTCTTCAATTGTTTGGCTCATTAGGAGAATGTCATATGCATTGCGAATGAAGGGGCGTTTTAACAAAATGATAGTGGAATCAATAACCGCCGGACTAATCATGTTCAGGAATCATTTGGCCAAAGCAACATTCAACACTATCCCTAAAAAAATTGTAGGCAAGCTCGCTTTCTACAATTATCTAAATAAAGAAGCAGCCATCCTAGGGATGGCTGCTTCTTTATTTCATTAAGCTTCTTTAGCTGCTTCGATTTCGATGGTAAGCGTGATTTGATCGCCGATCAGTACGCCGCCTGTTTCTAATGCCGCGTTATATGTTAGACCATAATCACTGCGTTTGACTTTCCCTTTTCCGCTAAAGCCTGCTTTTTCATTTCCCCATGGATCTTTCCCTTGGCCTTCGAAGGTGATGTTGAATGTTTCTTCTTGTGTGACTCCATTAAGAGTCACATTTCCAGTTACATCGTATTCATCTTCATCCGTTTTCACGATTTTTGTTGATTTGAATGTTAATGTGGGGTTTTTTTCTACATCAAAGAAGTCAGCGGAACGCAAGTGATTGTCCCGGTCCGCATTGCGTGTGTCAATACTTGCCACATCAACGGTGAAATCGATTTCTGCAGTTGTTAGATCCAATGGATTTGCTAGAATGCTTGCCTCGAACTTATTAAAACTTCCTTTTACTTTAGCGATCATCATATGTTTTACGGAAAATTCAATAGCACTGTGAGTCGGATCGACTATCCATTTTGTGTTTGTCATGTTTATTCCTCCTGATTATTAATCTTGAATTTATATATCTTTAATTTGAGATATCTTAACTTAATGTAATTATAAGAGGTGAAAGCAATAGTGTCAACTGAAAGTTTTCCTTAATTTTGAAAACATGAAAAACCCTGTGCCCGTATTTGGCTACAAGCAATGATAGCAGGGAGATGACTATCGTTAGGCCGCTCATCGCAATGGCGCCTGATGAATCTTTAAATGCGGCGATCATGGCTTTCCGTTTACTTCCATGATTCCTTAATTCACTTCTGTAGTGAGAAATTAAAAATTCTTCGTCCAATGAAGGCAGCCCGCTTTTTGAATTTTTAATCCTTATTTCATTTTAATGCTGTGCTGATGGAATATACAAAAATGGGTATGCTCACTCCATCTACTAAATGCTTCAAGCCGTTAATGGAGTGAAAATATGCTCATCGATATATAGGGGAAAAGTACTTATTTAACTAAATTATGAAGATTGAGGAGTTAAATATAGGGAATAGGGGAAATTATAGTAGTATTATGTCTTTTATTAACAAGGGAGGGATTTTTTTGTATGATAAATCAAAAAAAACAAATGATGAAACGAATGAAACATTAACGAACAGGCAAGGGCACCCGGTAACGAATAACCAGAGTCTAAGAACTGTAGGGAACAGAGGTCCTAGTACACTTGAGAACTATGATTTCCTGGAAAAGATCAGCCACTTCGATAGGGAGCGTATCCCTGAACGGGTTGTGCATGCCCGCGGTGCAGGTGCGCATGGTTATTTCGTTCCGACCGGTAAAGCGGGGGACGAACCGATTTCAAAATATACGAGAGCGAAGGTTTTTCAGGAAGAAGGTAAAAAAACCCCGGTATTCGTAAGATTTTCATCTGTTATTCATGGAGGGACATCCCCGGAAACGTTACGTGATCCAAGGGGATTTGCCGTTAAATTTTATACGGAAGATGGCAACTGGGATCTTGTAGGCAATAACCTGAAAATTTTCTTCATCCGTGATGCCATGAAATTCCCGGATTTGATTCATGCCTTCAAACCGGATCCCGTCACGAATATTCAGGACGGCAGGAGGATTTTCGATTTTTGCTCGAGTTCGCCTGAAACATTCCATATGGTTACCTTTGTGTTTTCCCCATGGGGCATTCCAGCTAACTACCGAATGATGCAAGGATCAGGGGTCAATACTTATAAATGGGTGAATGAGGAAGGGAAAGCGGTACTCGTCAAGTATCATTGGGAACCGAAACAAGGGATCAAGAACCTGACACAGCAAGAGGCCAATGAAATTCAAGCTACGAATTTCAATCATGCCACACAGGATCTATATGAAGCGATCGAACGCGGGGACTATCCTGAATGGGATCTCAACGTACAGATCATGAGTGATGATGATCATCCTGAGTTGGATTTCGATCCGCTGGATGATACGAAGATCTGGCCGAAAGACGAGTTCCCATGGCTGCATGTCGGTACGATGGTATTGAATAAAAACCCTGAAGACTACTTCACTGAAGTCGAACAGGCTGCATTCGGTACCGGTGTCCTAGTGGATGGACTGGATTTTTCTGATGACAAGATGTTACAGGGACGTACATTCTCTTATTCCGATACACAGCGTCACCGTGTTGGCGCTAATTATTTGCAACTTCCGATCAATGCTCCAAAGAAACGAACAGCCACGAATCAGACTGGCGGACAAATGCAATATGAAGTTGGCAGAGGCGGCCAAAGCCCCCACATCAACTACGAACCATCCACTGTCGGCGGCTTGAAGGAAGCCAAGCAGACGGGCAAGGAGTATACACCTATGGTGGAAGGGAAACTTGTTCGTGAGACAATCGATCGCCAAAACAATACGAAGCAGGCCGGGGAAACGTTCCGGGAATTCGAGGATTGGGAAAAAGACGATTTAATTTCCAATTTAGTGACGGCATTGGCTCCTGCCGACAAGCGCATTCAGGAAAAAATGATAGCACTTGCCGAAGAGGCCGATGAAGAGTATGGCCGCAGGTTGAAAGATGGACTTGCCGCGGCTTCTGAACATACGGAATCTTCAAAACCACTGGGTGGGACGGATAACCCTGAGGATGCCGTTAGAAAAGGACATGAAGCAGATCCATATTGATTGGGCTGAAAAGAAGCAAACTTCCTTTTAAAGGGGTTTGCCTCTTTTTTTTCTGGGCATAATTGATGGATGTGCGGATGCTTTTCTAAGGATGCCTTGAAAATCAAGCAGGAAATTGATTGGCAAAAAACTTCATAATCATTTAAACTGAAACTACTCTATTTTTCTCTTATAAAGGAGATGAAAAAATGATTAAAATTCTTTCTGCCCTTTTCCTTCCTTGTCTACTTGTCATGCTATTTTCAAGAGTCACCTATAACAATGTCGTAGGCCTTGTTTTAACTGTTGCCTTGATTACAGCTTCCGCATATAAAGGTTATACGCATACAAACTTATTGATCATCGTCGATGCCTTATCCCTGACAGTGGGATTTTGGTTATCAAAAAGAATGATGAAACGTACATCCAAGAGCGCCTGACATCAAAGGTGCTTTTTTTGTACTCAAACTTGTCATTCCCCTCAACACACAAAAATAGAATGGATGTTCGCTTATTGCTGGTTTGTTTTAAGGCTATTGTGGTAGAATGTGTATATATGCTTTATTAAACCGGAATAAATAGAAGGGATATAGGCATGTCCCGTTTTCATATAAAAATATTTCAATAGGAGGCTATGCTTGGTGAAGGATAAGTTTGAGTTAGTCTCAAAATACTCTCCTCAAGGAGATCAGCCGGCAGCAATTGAAATGCTGGTCGAAGGGATTAAGGAAGGCAAGGAAATGCAGACGTTATTGGGGGCAACGGGGACAGGGAAGACGTTCACCGTTTCCAATGTGATTCAAAAGATCAATAAACCGACTCTTGTCATTGCCCACAATAAAACGTTGGCAGGGCAGCTTTACAGTGAGTTCAAAGAGTTCTTCCCTAATAATGCCGTCGAATACTTCGTTAGCTATTATGATTATTACCAGCCAGAGGCTTATGTTCCATCGACGGATACATTCATCGAAAAAGATGCAAGCATCAATGATGAAATCGATAAACTGCGTCACTCGGCAACCTCGTCCTTGTTCGAAAGGAAAGATGTCATCATCATTGCCAGTGTTTCGTGCATATATGGACTCGGTTCTCCTGAAGAGTACCGGGAGATGGTCGTTTCCCTCCGAACGGGCATGGAAATAGACCGGAATGCCTTGCTGCACAGACTCGTGGATATCCAATATGAGAGGAATGATATTGCTTTCCAACGGGGGACCTTCCGAGTTCGCGGCGACGTCGTCGAAATTTTCCCGGCTTCACGTGATGAACATTGCGTACGGGTCGAGTTTTTCGGGGATGAGATCGACCGTATCCGTGAAGTCGATGCCCTGACTGGTGAAATTACCGGTGAACGTGAACATATCGCCATTTTCCCGGCTTCCCACTTCGTAACCCGCGAAGAGAAAATGCGGATAGCCATTCAAAATATCGAAACGGAACTGGAAGAGAGATTGAAGGAATTAAGGGAAGATGAAAAGCTTCTTGAAGCACAGCGCTTGGAGCAGCGGACCCGTTATGATTTGGAAATGATGCGGGAAATGGGCTTTTGTTCAGGGATCGAGAACTATTCCCGCCATTTAACCCTTCGTCCCTCGGGTGCGACACCATACACTTTAATGGATTACTTTCCAGAGGACTTCCTATTGGTCGTGGATGAATCACACGTAACCCTTTCGCAAATCCGCGGAATGTTCAATGGAGATCAGGCGCGGAAGCAAGTGCTCGTCGATCATGGCTTCCGTCTGCCGTCTGCAAAAGATAACCGCCCGCTAAGATTTGAAGAATTTGAAAAAAAGGTCCATCAATCCATATTCGTTTCGGCAACTCCGGGACCATATGAACTCGAACATACGCCAGAAATGGTTCAGCAGATCATCCGTCCTACCGGATTGCTGGATCCGACGGTAGAAGTGCGGCCGATTGAAGGGCAGATAGATGACTTGATCGGTGAAATACAGGAGCGCGTCAAAAAGAACGAGCGTGTGCTCATAACGACCTTGACGAAAAAGATGTCTGAAGATTTGACTGATTATTTAAAGGAAATCGGCATCAAAGTCCAATATCTTCATTCGGAAGTAAAGACCTTGGAAAGGATAGAAATCATCCGGGAACTCCGAATGGGCAAATATGATGTACTCGTTGGAATCAATCTTTTAAGGGAAGGCCTGGATATTCCGGAAGTGTCGTTAGTGACCATTCTGGATGCCGATAAAGAAGGGTTCCTTCGCTCGGAACGTTCGCTTATTCAAACGATGGGCCGTGCAGCCCGTAATGCCAACGGCCACGTCATCATGTATGCAGACCGCATCACGAATTCGATGGAACTTGCCATCAATGAAACGAGGCGGCGTCGTGAAATCCAGGAGAATTATAATAAAGAGCATGGAATAATGCCTCAAACCATTCAAAAGGATATCCGTGACTCCATAAGGGCGACTTATGTAGCCGAAGAAAGCGAAGAGTATAAGGAAGACCTTGCACCAAGCCTTGCGAAGCTCCCTAAAAAAGAGCGTTTAAAAGTGATGGCAAGCATGGAAAAGGAAATGAAGGAAGCGGCAAAGGCACTGGACTTCGAGCGGGCTGCCGAGCTTCGTGATTTATTACTAGAGTTAAAAGCGGAAGGGTGACGAAACATGGCAATGGATAAAATTGTGATAAAAGGCGCCAGGGCCAACAATTTAAAGAATATTGATATCACGATACCGAGAGACAAACTTGTTGTGCTGACCGGATTATCCGGATCTGGAAAGTCTTCCTTGGCTTTTGATACGATTTATGCAGAAGGGCAAAGACGTTATGTAGAATCACTGTCCGCTTATGCCCGTCAATTCTTAGGCCAAGTGGATAAACCGGATGTCGATGCGATCGAAGGTTTGTCACCAGCCATCTCCATAGACCAGAAAACGACCAGTCGGAATCCTCGTTCGACCGTAGGGACTGTTACGGAGATCTATGATTATTTAAGGCTGTTATATGCACGGGTCGGCAGGCCGACCTGTCCGATCCATAATATTGAAATCACCTCACAAACGATCGAGCAAATGGTGGACCGCATTCTTGATTACCCTGAGCGAACCAAGCTTCAGGTATTGGCACCGCTTGTCTCAGGAAGAAAAGGGACACATGCGAAAGTTTTGGAGGAAGTTAAGAAACAAGGCTATGTCCGCATTCGTGTGAATGGGGAAATGCATGATCTCAGTGAGGAAATCACGCTCGAAAAAAATAAGAAACATTCGATTGAAGTCATCATTGACCGAATCGTCATTAAAGAGGGTATCATGGCTAGGCTTGCAGATTCATTGGAAAGTGCTTTGCAGCTTGGAGAAGGCAAAGTCATCATTGACGTAATGGGTGAGGAAGAGCTGCTTTTCAGTGAACATCATGCTTGTCCATACTGCGGATTTTCGATTGAAGAGTTAGAGCCGAGAATGTTTTCCTTCAATAGCCCGTTTGGGGCCTGCCCGGATTGTGATGGCTTGGGGGCGAGGCTTGAGGTGGATCGTGATCTGGTCATCCCGAATAACGAATTAAGCCTCCGTCAACATGCGATTGCACCATGGGAGCCGACAAGTTCTCAATATTATCCTCAGCTCCTAGAAGCGGTGGCCAACCATTATGGAATAGATATGGATGTGCCCGTTAAAGATTTACCAGAAGAGAAGATGGATAAGGTCTTGCTTGGTTCAGGTAAAGATAAGATATATTTCCGTTATAAAAATGATTTTGGAAGAGTGCAAGAAGGATATATTCCTTTTGAAGGAGTTTTAAGAAACATCGAAAGGCGCTTCAAGGAGACGAGTTCAGACTATATTCGTGAGCAAATGCAGAAATACATGTCAGAACATCACTGTCCAACCTGTAAGGGTCATCGATTGAAAAAAGAAAGTCTTTCCGTGCTCATTCAAGGGGTCCATATAAGTGAAACGACAGCTTTATCAGTGGAAGATGCATTAGTATTTTTCGATGAACTTGATTTAACTGAAAAGGAAGCTGCAATTGCGAGATTGATTTTACGTGAAATTCGTGAGCGGCTCGGTTTCCTGGCTAATGTTGGTTTGGAATATTTGACGTTGAGCAGGGCAGCTGGAACATTATCAGGCGGTGAAGCGCAGCGTATAAGATTGGCGACACAGATCGGTTCCCGGTTGACGGGAGTCCTCTATATTTTGGATGAACCTTCAATAGGGCTGCATCAGAGGGATAACGATCGATTGATCGAAACATTGAAGAATATGCGTGAAATCGGGAACACCCTGATTGTTGTCGAGCATGATGAAGATACGATGATTGCTGCGGATTATTTAATCGATGTTGGTCCTGGAGCTGGAGCGCATGGAGGAGAAATAGTGGCTGCTGGTACTCCGGAAGAGGTCATGAATAATCCTAAATCCTTAACGGGCCAATATTTGGCAGGGAAGAAATTCATTCCATTGCCATTGGAACGCCGGAAAAATGATGGCCGTGTAATTGAGATAAAAGGTGCCAAGGAAAATAATTTGAAAAACGTTAATGTGAAATTCCCACTTGGGGTCTTTACAGCCGTTACAGGAGTCTCTGGATCAGGGAAAAGTACATTAGTGAATGAAATCCTCCATAAATCTTTGGCTCAAAAGCTGAATCGGGCAAAAGCCAGACCAGGCGATTTCCGTGAAATCAAGGGAATTGAGCATTTAGATAAAGTCATTGATATTGACCAATCACCGATTGGCAGGACCCCACGGTCGAATCCAGCTACCTACACGGGCGTATTCGATGATGTTCGTGACGTATTTGCCTCGACTAATGAAGCGAAGATCCGCGGTTATAAAAAAGGCAGGTTCAGTTTCAATGTGAAGGGCGGCCGCTGTGAAGCATGCCGTGGTGATGGCATTATCAAGATTGAAATGCATTTTCTCCCAGATGTCTATGTTCCATGTGAAATCTGTCATGGTAAGCGTTATAACCGGGAAACACTTGAAGTGAAATATAAAGGGAAAAACATATCCGACATCCTCGATATGACAGTCGAGGAAGGAGTTAGTTTCTTTGAAAATATCCCAAAGATCAAACGGAAGCTACAAACGATTTTTGACGTTGGTTTAGGTTATATCAAGCTTGGACAGCCTGCTACCACTTTATCAGGCGGTGAAGCGCAAAGGGTGAAACTTGCTTCTGAATTGCATCGCCGTTCCACTGGGCGCTCATTTTATATCCTGGATGAACCGACTACCGGACTTCATGTCCACGATATAGCAAGGCTGCTCCAGGTGCTGCAGCGGCTGGTTGACAATGGGGATACAGTTTTGGTGATCGAGCATAATCTGGATGTCATCAAGACGGCGGACCATATTATTGACCTGGGACCGGAAGGCGGAGATAAGGGCGGTACGATCGTCACTTATGGAACACCCGAAAAAATATGTGAAGTTTCCGAATCGTACACGGGAAAATACTTAAAACCAGTACTTACCCGTGATCAAATTCGCATGGAAAATTGGATTGAAGAAAAAGAAACTCAGCATGAACATGCATAAAAGAACAAGCCATCAGGCTTGTTTTTTTGTAGAAAAATGACGGTGTGCATTTAATCAATCATTTGATTAAAGAATGGGAAAACAAGATATTTCCGGGGAAATCAGACATCTCCCATTTCGGAAATTGTCATTTTCCTTTGTCGAATGATGGGAAACACGGTATTTATGAAACTTTTTAGATATCTAGGCGTATGTATGAATAAAATGATAGAAGAAAGCGAGGAATGTTCATGCAGGAGGAAAGAAAGAAAATTTTAGAAATGATTCAAGATGGAAAGTTATCAGCGGAAGAAGCCATGGGCCTATTGGAAGAATTAGATAAAGCCAGTCAGGAAAGTGAAGCTAAAGAGCAGAAATTGCAAAATGAATTATCGACGGTAGTCGTGAATAAGAAAAACGAAGGAAGCAATCAGGATACGTTTAAGAAGAATATCCAGTCATCGAAAGAAAAGATTATGGATTTCGTAGAAAGTGCTTTTAAGAAAATCAAAGAAACGGATCTTGATTTTAATTTCGGGAAATCTGTGGAGGTCAGTCATATTTTCCAGCATGATCAAGATTTCCTGAATGCAGTTGATGTAGATATAGCAAATGGGAAAATAAAAATCGCCGCATGGGACCATGATGATGTCCGGGTGGAATGCCAAGCTAAGGTATACCGTGTGGAAGATATAGAAGAAGCCAGGAAAAACTTTTTGGAAGAAGTCGATTTCACGATTGAAAACGGAAAATTGAAGTTCAAGGTTCGTGAAAAATCCATAAAGGTTGATACGATCATGTACATTCCAAGGAAGGAATATGAGGACATTCATATAAGGATGTTCAATGGCGGAATCACGACCGAATCAATGAAATCGGAGAAGCTTAAAGCGAAAACGGCGAATGGTGCCATTCATATCATGCAGGGTACGGGTGATTTCTGTGAGCTTGAAACAGGTAACGGGATGATCAGCATTTCAGATACCAATTTTAATGACTTGGAAGCCGAGACCCTGAACGGAGCAATTAATGCCGATGGATACTTCAAGAAATTGGATGTCCAAACGTTCAATGGGGAAATCATCTGTACGAATTCAGGGATGGATTGCGATTCGATCCATGCTAAGTCAGTCACTGGAAAAGTCCAGCTGACCCTGCCGCCAGGTAAGGCGATCGAAGGAGAGTTGAAATCAAATTTAGGAAGCTTTAATGTAACTTTGGAAGGGATGACCATCATCGAAGAGAAAAGTGATGTGGTTCAGAAGGTCCTTAAGTTCAAGACGGTCAAGGAAGAGGTTCCTGTGCTTCATGTATTTGCAGAAACCAAGACTGCAGCGATAACGGTTACCTGAAGATGAAGAAAAAGAAAGCCCGCCAGTTATATCAGCGGGCTTTTAGTTTGTAAACAAAAGGGGTTCTGTTAAAATTTTGGAAAAAAGTTGATTGGAGAGGGTGTTGAGACTCCTGCTGGAAAAGCGTGTCCAGGGGGAGACCCCGCAGGCGCAAAGGCGCCGAGGGCGTGCCGCCCGCGGAAAGCTAGTGCCTGGAGCGGAAATCAACTCAATTTGTACAAGCCATATGTTTTCTCAGTCTGAAAGCCCGCCAATTCATACTTTCGGGCTTTATTTTATTTTGGTGTTAGGATTCATGGGTGTTCACCTCATCTCTTTCCTGTTCAAGGGGACCTTCCCGCTGCCATCGTCCAGGCGGAGTGAATAAAAAAACGATAAATCGATAATGCTTTGTTTGGTTATTAACAGAAAAATGCTAAAATAGAAAAAGTATCTCAAAAAATAGCATCGCTCCAAAGGGAGGAAAGATATATGGCAAAAGTCCGTACAAAGGATATAGTAGAAGCGTTCGGTCTAGAACTTATCAGTGGGGAAGAAGGAATTAACCGACCAATCGTCACGAGTGATTTATCTCGTCCCGGACTTGAAATAGCCGGTTTTTTTGATTATTATCCCGCGGATCGAGTACAGCTTTTAGGTATGACGGAGATGTCCTTTTTTAATCGGCTGAATGAACCCGATCGAGTACAGAGGATGGAAGAGTTATGCCGGGACTTTACTCCAGGCATCATCATTACGCGTGGTCAGGAAGTGCCGATAGAATTGATCGAAGCTTCTGAGCGGGAATCCGTTCCTGTGATGAGATCTAATATGAAGACAACAAGGTTATACAGCCGTTTGACCAATTTCCTTGAAAGCAGGTTGGCACCAACCACTGCCGTTCATGGTGTATTGGTGGATATCTATGGGTTGGGTGTGTTGATCACCGGTAAAAGCGGCGTCGGTAAAAGTGAGACAGCCCTGGAATTAGTGAAACGTGGTCATCGTCTTGTAGCCGATGACTGCGTCGAGATCAGGCAGGAAGATCAAGATACGCTAGTCGGGAATGCCCCGGATTTAATCGAGCATCTTCTTGAAATAAGGGGATTGGGAATCATTAATGTAATGACACTTTTTGGAGCTGGTGCAGTCCGCAGCAATAAAAAGATCTCAATCGTCATCAATCTGGAACTATGGGAAAAAAACAAGCAGTATGACAGGGTTGGCCTTGATGAAGAAAAAATGAAAATCATTGATACGGAAGTGACGAAAATTACCGTACCTGTCCGTCCAGGGCGAAATTTAGCTGTTATCATTGAGGTGGCAGCCATGAATTACCGCCTGAAACGAATGGGAGTAAACGCTGCAGAACAGTTTTCAGATCGCTTGAACCATGCCATTGCAGATCCGGAACATGATGAATTTTAAAAGGTTATAGGAAAAGAGGGGACAAAATGGAACAAGTAATACAACCGCTGAATCCGATCGCGATTGATCTAGGTCCCATCCAGGTACATTGGTATGGGCTAATCATCGGTTTCGGTGTGTTATTGGGTCTTATTATCGCATTAAGGGAGTCTGAGCGAAGAGGTCTTGATAAGGAAATATTTACTGATTTGATTTTGTTTGCTGTCCCGATCGCGATCATTAGTGCCCGTATTTATTATGTGATCTTCCAATGGGAGTACTATTCACAAAACCCGGGGGATATCATAAAAATATGGAATGGCGGAATTGCCATACATGGTGCGTTGATTGGATCGGTGCTGACTGCAATCGTTTTTGCAAAGGTCAAGAAAGTCTCATTTTGGAAGCTGGTGGATATTGCTGCACCGAGCTTATTGTTGGGGCAGGCGATTGGCCGTTGGGGTAATTTCATGAATCAGGAAGCGCATGGGGGAGAAATAACAAGATCATTCCTTGAAAATATGCATTTGCCTGAATTCATCATAAATCAAATGTACATAAACGGTACGTATTATCACCCGACCTTTTTGTATGAATCGATTTGGAATATCCTCGGTGTCATTATTCTCTTAAGTTTACGGAAAGTGAACTTGCGCAGGGGGGAACTGTTTTTAACCTATGTAATATGGTATTCCATCGGCCGTTATTACATTGAAGGATTGCGGACGGACAGCTTGATGCTAACGGAGTCACTGCGTATCGCACAAGTGATCTCGATTGTGTTGGTAGCTGTAGCCATTGCTTTAGTGGTCTATAGAAGGGTCCGCGGGCATGCAGACAAAAGATATTTAGATGCATAGGTAATATGTGAAAAGGGAGAGGGCATAGTGATAGTAGATTCGGTTAAAAAGGGACTTCTTTCAGGCTTGAATACAACCTGGTCTTTGGGGAAAGTGATATTTCCGGTTACTCTGATCGTCACTGTGCTTCAATTTACGCCTGCATTGCCATTCATCATCAACTTGATAGCGCCTTTGATGAACCTCATCGGTCTTCCAGGGGATGCTGCAATTCCGCTTGTGTTAGGGAATTTCCTGAATTTATACGCAGCGATTGCTGGCATATTAACGCTTGATTTGACTGTGAAAGAAGTTTTTATTATCGCTACGATGCTATCTTTTTCACATAATTTATTGATCGAGTCAGGTGTGGCGATGAAAACCGGTGTCAAACTGTGGATCATCCTAACAGTACGGATCGGGCTTGCGCTTTTGTCGGCGGTCGTCATCAATCTTGTTTGGCAGGGCGGATCTGAAATGGCCCAAGGAACGGCCATCGGGGAGGCTGCAGAGATTAACGGAGCGGGAGCGATCCTTTTGCATGGGGTCATCCAGGCCCTTTCAGGAATTGGCCAGCTGGCGGTCATCGTTATTCCGCTCATGGTGGCGGTTCAAATCATGAAAGATTTAAAGTGGCTGGAAGCCTTCTCGAAAGCCCTTGCTCCCTTCATGAAGGTCCTGGGGATGAAGCCGAATGCTTCCATGCCTTTCGTTACAGGCCTGACTCTCGGTTTGGCATATGGCGCAGGCGTAATGATTCAAGCGGCTAAAGAAGATAATGTATCGAAGAAGGATATGACGATTGCATTCATCTTTTTAGTCGCCTGCCATGCTGTTGTAGAAGACACACTGATTTTTATTCCGCTGGGGATTCCGGTCTTGCCGCTGTTACTTATTCGGTTGCTCACTGCCATTGTTTTAACGATGGCCGTTGCGTATATATGGAATCGGACTGATAGGGTACAGAGAAAGGAAGCTGTATATGAACAGTAACATAACTACATTATTATTTGATCTTGATGGTACGTTGATCAATACAAATGAATTGATCATCGCCTCTTTTACAGAAACTTTAAACCACTTTTGTCCTGGAAAGTTCAATCGGGAAGATATCATTCCATTTATCGGGCCGACTTTGGTCGATACGTTTTCTTCCATCGATCCAAAACGTGTGGATGATATGATCGCATACTATCGGGAGCATAATTGGAGGAACCATGATTTGCTTGTCACACAATTTGACGGGGTGTTCGAAACCGTTCAAACGTTGAAGCAGAGCGGTTATAAATTGGCAGTCGTTACGACAAAGAAGCGTGATGTCGTCGAAAAGGGCCTGCGTTTAAGCAAACTGGATCAGTTCTTTGAAGTGGTGGTCACACTGGATGAGGTGGAAAAGGCAAAGCCGGACCCAGAGCCTTTGGTAAAAGCGTTAAATCAACTCGGTTCGGTTCCTGAAGAAGCGATCATGATTGGCGACAATTATCATGATATTATGGGCGGGAAAAATACAGGTACCAAAACGGCAGGGGTCTCATGGTCCATAAAAGGCCGTGAATTCCTGGAAAGTTATCACCCTGATTATATGCTTGAGCAGATGGCGGATTTATTGAATATCGTTGAGGTTGAAAACCTCACGGAGGCTAGAAAATGAGACGCACGTCCCGCTATCCAGTTGAAGGGGCCAATTCGCTATGGCATGTATATAAGACCGTTCCATTCTGGAAAGTCGTAAAGAATTTTGTGGTGATACAGCTAGCGCGTTATACGCCTTTTCTGGGCGTGAAGAATTGGCTATACAGGACTTTTTTACATATGAAAGTCGGGAAGCATACTTCGTTTGCTTTGATGGTCATGCCGGATGTGATGTTTCCGGAAAAAATATCGGTCGGAATAAATACTGTCATTGGCTATAATACGACGATCCTTGCTCATGAATATTTGATTCATGAATATCGTTTAGGGGATGTAGTCATTGGTGATGAAGTATTGATTGGAGCGAATTCGACCATTCTTCCAGGACTTTCAATTGGTAATGGGGCGATTGTCTCTGCGGGGACGCTTGTCCATAAGGATGTTCCGGAGGGAGCTTTCGTCGGGGGAAATCCAATGAAAATCATATATACCAAAGAGGAAATGCTTGAGAGAGAGCAGCAAACTTCCTTATGAAAAAAAGGGACTTGCCCATATAAGCGGCAGGTCCTTTTTAATGGCATTTTGGGTATAACGGAGTCAGTTCATTCTTTAGATGCTCTATCACTTCGTTGATTGATACATTTTCCTGGTTCACCGTCGCATCATACGTTTCTTTTAAAATTTGAAAAAACCTTTCCTGTGCCTGTTTTTTCATGTTGAGCTTGTCCTCCTGTCATCTATTATAGATTTATGAAGGGGGGAGCTGAACAACTTCAGCCCCGCATCTCATTTATCTATTCCGATTTCAATAAATCGGCAACCAATACGTACCGTTCCGGTGCACTACCAATATATGAAAAAGGGTAGCAGGTTGTTACTGTAAGTGTGGCTTTAGGCTTGGGAACGATCACGGTACGGTCATCTGCATCGACGATACGAACCTTCCTCACTTTATATGTAAACGTACCTGCTTCTGTCTTGGCAATCAGCAAGTCACCCTCGCCGACTTCACCTAGCTCTCTGAAAATTGTATCTCGATGGCCGGATAAAACGGAATTATCCTTTTCACCGGGAAGGACGGACCCCGCATAATGACCGACGCCCTTCTCGAGTTCATCTTCGTCCGTTCCGTGATAAATTGGGAGAGTTGCTTCGATTTTTGGAATATAAAGCTCACCCATCAAATCACCTGTCTCCGGCCGTTCTTCATATAGTTCAAGCCCATCGGGAATATCTGCTTTCGTCTTCGGTTCGGGGAGCTTAGCCGTCGCTTCCGTTGTGTCAGATTCATTCCATTTATAAAGGGCATAGCCTTTTAACAGCGTGTAAGCGTTTGTCGTTGTAAAATAAAATCCTAAGGTTAAAAAACATGCAGCAGTGATAAGTAACGATTTTTTCTTATGCCTCGATTGCCTATTTTTGCTCATCTTAATTAGTGAGTCTCGCTTTTCTAATTAATCCGAAAGCGATACCCATCAACACTAAACCGATTAAAGCACCGAATAAGTAATTACCGGCCGTTTTTGGAAGCAATCCGCCTTTTTCCGTTTTATGCTCAGGTTTTACGGGTTTCTTCTTTTCTTTTTTTACCTCAACCACTTTAGAAATGACCTTAGTGGACTGTTTAATGTCATTGCCCGTTTCTTTCACTAAATCGGAACCGATCATTTCACCAGTCAATGTAAAATCGAGAAGGAAATTGCCGTTTAAATCATAAATGGAAACTAGTAAACTAGCATTCGTCAATTCCTTAAGCTGGAATAAAGCTTCAAGGGATAGGTTTGTGGTGGTACCATCCTGAATTAAAGCGAATTTGAATTGAATTTGCAGCAAGCTTTGAAGATCATTATATATAGAAAGCAATTCTGCCACTTGTTCTGCAGATAATTCATCAATTGTTTCAAAATACTCGAGTTGATTCATCCTATCGGAGATCGCCATTAAACGAGATTCATAAGAAGGATCTTCGACGATAGGTAAAAGGTGGTTCATGAATCTGTCGAGCTCTTCGTCTGTAAGCCCGATCTCAGTAAAGAGACCTTCCACTAAATCGCTGATCTCTTTATCATATTCCATCTCTTCCTCATCATAATCCATTTCTAAATCGATGATATCCTCAATGTCGTAAATGAAATGGAAGGTATCGATGATGGAATCCCCCTCTTCCAGTTCACCGTATTCTATTAATAATTCCGTAAGTTCAGCTTCTGTCATTTCATATTGTTCAAGTAGATTCTGTAAGGTCTCAGGAGTGACGGCAGGTCCTAATGTATCACGCAACTCTTCTACCGATTTCAGTTCATTCAATGTTAAGTCGTAATAGGATAAGTACTCTTCCAATTCTTCTTGCGTCATTCTAACTTCAGAAAGGTATGCATTAAGCTCATCCTGGTTGACCTTAGTTGCCGCAAACCCCTTCGTTCCGCTTGAACCCAGTGAAAAAAGAACGATAAGTGCCATAAAAAACGAAAAATATCTCTTCATTCCCATTTCCCCCTAAATTTATCGAATATTGCCAAACTCCTAAAAATTATAAAACAGCTAAACCAAAAGGTATACATTAATAACAATGAATGGCTAAAGATAGGAAGAATTATCCAGGAAAAAGGGATGACTTCTCCGTTTGGACTTAAACCGGTCATCACGAAAATCCAAGACCGCCGTGGTGGTATGGAAGGAATGGGATTAGGCATATTTTCCTTGACGTGAGGTGGGGGCAGGGGTAAACTATTAATAACTTCAACCTACTACCATATTAGTGAACTAAAGTGATTTAATAGATTATTGCGATTATTTATATGATTATGTCATTATATTTGATACTATTTTTATATGTTATCCGAAATTTGGATTTAAGCGTGAAAACCTTGGAAAGATAAAGGGATAAACAAAATAAGGAATGGATGCATCGGTTTTGCCTATAGGCGGACCGATTGGATATAGGTAGTAATCAATATTTCAAAAGGATGTGCAGTCGTGACAAAGCCATTTATGTTTGAAAAACCATTAGGCATGAGAGATACATTGCCGGTGCTGTATGAAACGAAAGTGTCGGCCAGAAATAAAATGAGTGATGAAATCAAGAAGTGGGGCTATCAATTTATTGAAACGCCAGCTTTGGAATATTATGAAACAATTGGCGAGGCTTCGGCAATATTGGATCAACAGTTGTTTAAACTTCTTGATTCCCAGGGACATACGCTCGTACTCCGTCCCGAGATGACAGCGCCCATTGCACGGGTCGCAGCATCCAAACTGTTAAAACAGCAAATTCCGCTTCGCCTGGCCTACTCCGCTAATGTATACCGGGCACAGCAGCGTGAAGGAGGCAGGCCGGCAGAATTCGAACAGATTGGAATTGAATGTATCGGAAATAAGTCAATAAGTGCCGATGCTGAAATGATCGCCCTGCTTGCGGATGCTCTAAAGGCTGCAGGGCTTCAGGAATTTAAGGTTTCCATTGGACATATCGGATTTCTGCAAGAATTTTTCTTGAGCATTCTAGGTACGGAGGAAAGAGCCTCCATATTAAGGAAGTTTTTGTACGAAAAAAATTATGTTGGTTATCGCGAGCATGTTAAATCACTGCCGCTTTCATCCATTGATAAACAACGTCTTATCGAATTTACCTCCTTACGTGGCAGTGAAGGCACCATGGAAAAGGCGCTAGGGTTGGTTGAAAATAATAAAGGGCAAGATTCCTTGGCTGAACTGAAGGAATTGTCTGCGCAGCTGAAAGAATTTGACGTTGAACAATATGTGAGCTTCGACTTAACATTGGTCAGTCATATGAGTTATTACACGGGAACTTTATTTGAAGTGTATGCCGGACAAGTCGGTTCGCCAATCGGCAATGGCGGACGGTATGATAATCTGCTTGAAAAGTTCGGCTGGAATGCTTCGGCCACAGGTTTTGCAATCCGGGTGGATCGTCTTGCAGAAGCTCTTGGGGAGCCGATCCAGCCTGTAGCGCCAGAATGTATTTTATTCAGTCCCGAACGAAGATTGGAAGCAATTGGTTTTGCAAGAAGAAAACGCTCCGAAGGAAAATTGGTAACGATTCAAGATATTACAGTCGTCCAAAATGTCGATGCTTTTACACGGACATTTTCTGAAGTTCATTTATTCGTAGGGAATGGGGGGAGTGGAAAAGATGAATAATAGCTTTTTAACCATTGCCATGCCGAAAGGGAGAATATTTGAAGAAGCGGCAGAGCTATTAAGAAGGGCCGGTTTTCGTCTCCCTCCCGAGTTTGATGATTCCCGGAAATTGATCCTTGAAGTGGAAGAGGAGAATCTGCGGTTCATATTAGCTAAACCGATGGATGTCGTAACATATGTGGAACACGGCGTAGCTGACATTGGAATTGCAGGAAAGGATGTCATGCTAGAGGAAGAACGTGATGTCTATGAGTTACTCGATTTGAAAATCAGTGCCTGCTACTTAGCTGTAGCTGGATTGCCTGGTACGAAAATAAGTGACATCGCCCCCAAAATAGCCAGTAAATACCCGAATGTTGCTTCCAGCTATTTTCGTGAGCAGGGAGAGCAAGTCGAGATTATAAAGTTGAATGGGTCTATTGAGTTAGCACCGTTAATTGGTTTAGCTGAACGAATCGTCGATATCGTTTCAACGGGGCGGACCTTGAAGGAAAACGGTCTTGTGGAATATGCGAAAATCGCCAATGTGACTTCGAGGCTGGTAGCAAACCCTGTGAGCTATCGAATTAAAGAAGCAAGGATTACCGAAATCGTGGAACGGCTAGCAGAAATTATTGAATAGTAAAGAATCGCTAATGAGGTGAAGGTATGAAAATAGAACGGTTTGCTGAAGGGGTTTCCCTGAAACGCTCGGTTGAAGCAGGTACTGCCGATCAAAGAAAAGCGGTCCAGGATATTATTTATGATGTCAGGAAAAGTGGAAACGCAGCTTTACATGCCTATACCGAACGTTTCGATGGTGTCAGTCCAGGGGAATTGCTTGTATCGGAACAGGAAATGGAAGAAGCGACAGCGGCCTTAACTGCTGAGCAGATAGATATTATTCAAGAAGCTGCGAATAATATCCGAATGTTTCACGAGAAACAAATTCGAAATTCATGGTTTACGACTGATGATACGGGAACGATGCTAGGACAAAAATTGACACCTCTTGATGCTGTAGGTGTTTATGTACCTGGAGGCACAGCAGCCTATCCTTCGTCAGTATTGATGAATGCATTACCTGCGAAGGCCGCGGGGGTGGAACGGGTCGTTATGGTTTCCCCTCCAGGAAAAGATGGGAAATTATCGCCAGCGGTTTTGGCAGCTGCCAAAATTGCCGGAGTTAAGGAAATCTATAAAGTTGGCGGGGCTCAGGCCATAGCTGCCCTCGCTTATGGGACGGAAACAATTAAGAAAGTGGATAAAATAGTGGGTCCGGGAAATATATATGTGGCGCTAGCGAAGCGCGAAGTATTCGGAGATGTCGCAATTGATATGATAGCAGGTCCAAGTGAAATAGCGATATTGGCGGACGAAACAGCCATCGCTGCAGAAGTTGCGGCAGACTTGCTATCACAGGCGGAGCATGATGCCCGGGCTTGCAGTGTTTTGGTCGCGACGTCAATGTCTCTTGCAGAAGATGTGGCAGCAGAAGTGACCAAGCAGGTGGCGTTGCTTCCACGCCATGATATTGCTGCAGCATCGATAAGGGATTATGGAAGAATCGTTGTATGCGGGAATATGGCAGAAGCTGTTGAAGCGATTAATGAACTTGCACCGGAACATTTGGAAATTGTAACCAAGGATGCACTTGAAATCATGGCTAAAATCCGCCATGCCGGGGCAATCTTCATTGGCCGCTTTAGTTCAGAGCCTGTCGGGGATTACTTCGCAGGCCCCAATCATGTATTGCCTACAAATGGAACCGCCCGTTTTTCCAGCCCGCTGAATGTGGATGATTTCCAAAAGAAATCGAGCATCATCATGTATAGTGAAACGGCCTTCCGGAAAAATGCAGAAAAAATCGCAGCATTTGCAAGAATGGAAGGACTTGAGGCTCATGCCCGTGCCATCGAATCACGTGGTGTGAATGAATCGGGAAAAGGTCCTGAATTATTAAAATAAGTGAAATCAGTGATATAAAGATTTTTGACATGCTTTTACATCTTGGGAAAAGGGGTCTTACCCCGTTGAGGAGGAGCTGTAATGGAACGTTTTGCTAGTGTGGAGCGAAAAACGAATGAAACGGAAATAAGTTTGAAGTTTGGTGTGGATGGGGAAGGTAATTCCTCCATTAAGACCGGCGTTCCGTTTATGACGCATATGCTCGATTTGTTCACAAAACACGGGAAGTTTGATTTGACAGTAGATGCAAACGGGGATACAGACGTGGATGATCACCATACAACTGAAGATATTGGCATTTGCTTGGGTCAGACATTATTGGAGGCCCTTGGAGACAAGCGCGGGATTAAGCGTTACGGAAATGCTTTCGTACCTATGGATGAAGCACTCGCCCAGGTTGTCATCGATTTAAGCAATCGTCCGCATCTGGAGTTCCGGGCTGAGTTTCCTTCGCAAAAGGTCGGTACTTTCGATACTGAACTGGTGCACGAGTTTCTTTGGAAATTCGCTCTTGAAGCCAGGATGAACCTTCATGTAGTCGTTCATTACGGTCACAACACACATCATATGATCGAAGCAATATTCAAAGCGCTTGGACGTGCATTGGATGAAGCTACGACTATCGATCCACGTGTCAAAGGCATCCCTTCGACGAAAGGAATGTTGTAAATGATCGGGATCGTCGATTATGGCATGGGGAATTTATTTTCTGTTAGTAAAGGACTTGAGCGCCTTGGTGCAGATTCATTCATTTCCGATGACCCAAAAGAACTTTCAAAGTCGAAAGGGATCATACTTCCCGGCGTTGGCTCTTTCAGGGATGCCATGAGTCTCTTGGAAAAACAAAAGCTGGATGAATTCCTGAGGGAATATGTAGCGGATGGGGGCTATCTATTAGGCATCTGCCTTGGCATGCAGCTTCTCTTTGATGAAAGTGAGGAAAATGGGCCGGCAAAAGGATTATCCCTCATCCCGGGAAAAGTCGTTCGTTTTAAGGGAGTGGATGCGAATGACCAGGTTTATAAAGTGCCGCACATGGGCTGGAATCGTCTTGAATTCAAACACGCTTCACCAGTGAATGAAGGGCTGGAAGCGGATCATGTATATTTCGTCCATTCTTACTACGTCGATACAGATGAATCATTCGTTACCGCTTCGGCGACGTATGATGTGGAAGTGCCGGCGATCGTCGGTAAAGGGAATGTATTCGGCATGCAGTTCCATCCGGAAAAAAGCGGGAATATGGGCATGTCACTTTTGGGAAATTATCTGTCATTAGTAGAAGGGAAGGAAGAAGCATGAGCAACTTTACTATTTACCCGGCGATTGATATGCGCGGAGGCAAATGCGTCCGCTTAATCCAGGGAGATTACAATCAGGAAACCGTTTATGGCGATTCCCCCTTCGATATGGCTAAAAGCTTTGCGGACCAAGGAGCCGATTGGATACATATGGTCGACCTTGACGGGGCTAAAGAGGGAGTAAGAATCAATGATTCATACGTAATTAAAGCTGCAAGTGATTTAGGCGCCCGCATTCAAATCGGCGGCGGCATCCGTACGGAACGGGATATAGCCCATTATCTGGATAATGGAGTGGAACGTGTCATTCTAGGCAGCACGGCCGTTTCAGACCCTGATTTCACTAAAGAAATGATTAGGAAATATGGAAGCCACATCGCAATCGGGATCGATGCGAAGGATGGCAGGGTTGCCACTCATGGTTGGCTTCAAACGTCTGGAACCCTTGCGATAGATCTTGGCAAATTACTGGCCGATGCTGGTGCCGAGACCTTTATCGTGACTGATATCGCGACGGATGGCATGCTTTCAGGTCCGAATGTGGAAGGTATATTGGCCATGGCAAAGGCAACTGGTAAAGACGTGATCGCTTCGGGAGGCATTAGTTCACTCGAAGACCTTATCACTCTCAAGGAGCATGGAGCCCAAGGCATTGCAGGGGCAATCATTGGCAAGGCACTTTATACCAACCGCTTTACTGTAGCAGAAGCACTAGAAAAGGTGCGTGGTTAAATGCTCACTAAACGAATTATTCCATGTCTCGATGTAAAAGATGGGCGCGTAGTCAAAGGCATACAATTTGTTTCCCTTAGGGATGCTGGAGATCCGGTCGAACTTGCAGCCTTTTACGACCAAGAAGGTGCCGATGAACTTGTCTTCCTGGATATTTCCGCATCACATGAAGGCAGGGAAACGATCGTCGACGTCGTTCAAGCGGTAGCGGGCAGCTTGGCAATCCCGTTCACGGTGGGCGGCGGCATTAATTCATTGGCGGATATGAAGAAGATCCTAAGAGCTGGTGCCGATAAAGTATCCTTAAATACCGCAGCCATCCTGCGTCCTGATTTAATTAATGAAGGTGCTGATTATTTTGGTTCCCAATGTATCGTGGTCGCCATAGACGCCCGATATGATGAAGAGCTTGGGTCATGGCGCGTATATACCCATGGCGGCCGGAAGCCGACTGAATGGGAAGTGATCGAGTGGGCGAAGGAAGCCGTATCCCGCGGTGCTGGGGAAATTTTATTGACAAGCATGGATTGTGACGGCGAGAAACAAGGGTTTAATATCGCTTTGACAAAAGCGGTATCTGAAGCCGTTTCAGTGCCGGTCATCGCCTCAGGCGGGGCAGGCAACGCTGAACATTTCCAGGTAGCCTTTCAAGAAGGTAAAGCAGACGCAGCATTAGCCGCATCGATTTTTCATTATAAAGAAACATCCGTCAAAGAAGTTAAATCGTTTCTCAAACAACAAGGAGTGGTTGTACGATGAATCTTGAAACTATTAAATACGACGAAAAAGGCCTGATACCGGCAATTATTCAAGATGCAGGAACCGGCGAAGTGCTGACTCTTGCTTACATGAACCAAGAATCTCTGCAATTGTCGATTGAAAAAGGTGAAACGGTTTTCTTCAGCCGTTCGCGCAATGAATTATGGCATAAAGGAGCAACCAGCGGCAATACCCAGAAAATCATCGAAATGAAGTATGACTGCGATCAAGATGCATTGGTCGTTCGGGTCGTTCCTGCAGGTCCTGCGTGCCATACAGGGGCAACAAGCTGTTTTAGCGAAACGATTTACCAAAACGGTGAAGCCGGACAAGACGTGAAGGCAAATGTGACTTTCTTGACGGAATTGGAAAAATTGATTGAAAAAAGAAAATCGGAAATGCCTGAAGGTTCATATACTACCTACCTATTCGATAAGGGCGTTGATAAGATCCTGAAAAAAGTCGGTGAAGAAGCGGCAGAAGTGATCATTGCTGCAAAGAACCGCGATGCAGAGGAACTTTCGATGGAAAGTGCAGATCTCCTCTATCACTTATTCGTTCTTCTTCAGGAGCAGGAGTTGCCGTTCCAAGCGGTGCTTGATGTATTGAAGGCTAGACATGCCGATAAGGACGAACCGAAAGAAACCGAATGAATGGTGAGTGCCTTCATTAATAGGGGAGCTCAGTTTGTAAACAAAAGGGGTTCTATCTAAATTTTAAAACAAAGTTGATTGGAGCGAGTGCCTGGAGGCGACGTTCAAATTGTACAAACCTTAAAAAAACTGAAGACAAACTGGATTTTCATCGAGTTTGTCTTCAGTTTGTGCCCTCCTTCAATAGGAGGGCTCTTTTGTGTGTATTCACGACTGCGATCAACGATCTTGACTCCCCTTTTGACTAGGAAAATGCTTCAATTTTTTCTTGAAGAAAGTATGGCGATCCCCGTTTTCCATTTTCTTGAATTGTTCGGCAAATTTTCTCCAATATGTTATAATACTATGGTTAATCAACTTGTAGATGGAGGATTACATGAGTAAAGACTCTAAATTTGGCCAACAGGCAAAAATTCTAACCTTTCACCCAACAGGTGAGTATTATTTCACCAAGGGTTTAAAAGCTTATCATAGACGGGAATTACCTAAATCAAAGAAATACCTGGAACGTGCGCTGGAACTTGAACCTGCTGAACCGATGATAGCTTGTCAATTGGCAATCACTTGCTCGGAAATCGGTGAATATAATTATTCAAACAACCTTTTGGAAAACATCTTGGATGTGATGGATCCCTATATGTCTGAATGTCATTACTTCCTGGCGAATAATTATGCCCACTTAGGCATGTTCAAGGAGGCTTATCGTCACGCCAGTGCTTATCTTGATAAAGAAGAAGACGGGGAGTTCAGCGATGACGCAGAGGATCTGCTTGAACTGATAACTTTTGAGTCGGATGAGTCAGAAGAAAACCCCTTCAAGCATGATGGGCTCATTACCAAACAGGAACAAGCTCGTGAGTACCTGGAATCAGGAAATTTCCCGAAGGCAATCGAAGTGCTGAAAGAAACGATTGCCGAGTACGAAGATTACTGGTCCGCTTATAATAACCTGGCACTTGCCTATTTCTATCTTGGTCAAGTAAATGAAGCTTTTGAAACACTTGATGAGGTACTGGAAAAAAGTCCGGGAAACCTGCATGCGCTTTGCAACCTTGTTGTTTTCCATCATTATCAACAGGATGAAGCAAAGGTTGAAGAGCTCATACAGATGCTGGAGAAAATTAGGCCGATGCTATCCGAACATCGTTTCAAGCTTGGAGCGACCTTCGCTTTGATCGGAAATTATGCTTCTGCATATAAATGGCTGAAAGGACTCCAAAAGCAAGGGTTCGAAGGAGATGGAACCTTCTATTATTGGCTTACCATTTCCGCTTACCACTTAGGCCATGAACAGGCTGCCAAAAAGGCATGGAAAAAGGTCGTGGAAATGAACCCGGAAAAGGAAGGCATGGAGCCTTGGGGAGATATGAACGCAACTTCAGATAGTTTTGAACATCATTTTCCTTCTATTATAAAAAGGCTGGAAAGTGAATTCATCGAAGAAAGGCTGTTTGCCATTTTCCTTCTGAAACATTCGGTTCATAAACAGAAGCTATTGAAAAACCAGGTTCTCAACCTAAATCAGAATTTCACTGATTTGGAACGTGATTATGCCGAACTTGTTCAAGTTCCTGCTAAAGATCGCCAATTAACACCGATTGATTTTGCCGATCGTACAGCGGAGTTATTATATCAGCATTTCCAACCGATACAATTAAATGAAGCCGGGCTCTATTTAATGTGGTTTTCCGTTTTCATCGAAGCGGTGAAATCCGGGCAGAAGCTAAATAATCCAGCAGGCTGGGCATCTGCGGTGGAGTACGTGTGGATTCAGCTTAAAAATGAGAAGGCGAGCAAACAGGCAATCGCAGACAAACATTTCATATCGGTGTCCACCTTATCGAAGTACGTAAAGTTGGTTCAAAACTTACTCGGATGAGCAGATATTTGGACGAAAAATTATTTGTTATATAGGATAATAGGTAGGGAACACTAACCGTAGTGAAGGTTCCATTTGTAATGGAATATGGAGGAGTGAAAACATGTCTGAAAAAATTTATGACGTTGTTATTATTGGAGCTGGTCCTGCAGGGATGACGGCGGCTGTCTATACATCACGTGCGAACCTTTCAACATTGATGTTAGAACGCGGGGTACCGGGCGGGCAAATGGCCAATACGGAAGAAGTTGAAAATTATCCTGGATTCGACACTATACTCGGACCTGAACTTTCAACAAAAATGTTTGACCATGCAAAGAAATTCGGTGCGGAGTATGCCTATGGCGATGTTAAGGAAATCATTGACGGTGAAGAGTATAAAACGATCAAAGCCGGTACAAAGGAATTCAAAGCACGTTCAATCATCATTTCATCTGGTGCCGAATACAAGAAAATCGGCGTTCCTGGCGAAAAAGAATTGGGCGGCCGCGGTGTTTCGTATTGTGCAGTTTGTGACGGTGCATTCTTCAAGCAAAAAGAATTGTTCGTTATCGGCGGCGGAGACTCTGCTGTAGAAGAGGGTGTGTACTTAACCCGCTTTGCTTCAAAAGTGACGATCGTTCACAGACGTGACGAACTTCGTGCTCAAAAGATTCTTCAAGATCGTGCATTTGCCAATGAGAAAATTAACTTCATCTGGAATCACACTTTGAAGGAAATCAATGAAAAAGGCGGAAAAGTCGGCGGTGTCACACTAGTTTCCACAGAAAACGGAGAAGAGACAGTGATGGACGCAGACGGTGTATTCATTTATATCGGAATGCTTCCGCTGACTAAACCATTTGAAAACTTGGGCATCTTGAATTCCACAGGCTATATTGAAACGAATGATCGGATGGAAACACGCGTACCTGGTATTTTTGCTGCAGGTGACGTCCGTGAAAAAACATTGCGCCAAATCGTTACAGCTACAGGCGATGGAAGCATTGCCGCTCAATCAGCTCAGCATTTTGTTGAGGAACTTCAGGAAAAATTGCAGCCAAAGGCTTGATATCACAAGAATATACAATCGTAATTCCGTTTTAACGATGTTGTAACACGCATGAAATAATGATTGGGTATAGTATGGGTAGAAGTTGACCCCCTTTAATTATAAACGTTTAAGGACACAGATTAAGTTTCTGTGTCTTTTTTTTGGTTTTCATGCTTTGAGACTATATCTTTAGTTCCAATTTTTAGGATGTTCCCGAGCGGTTTTTAATGTGAAGTAAGTCGTTCCTTTGCATTTAGGCAGCGAAAGTGGAGAAGAATAGGAGTTAAGCAGGATAAAGGCTTACTTTATGTGGCTCCTTGCAAATGAAGATTACCCCAATGCAGGAAGTTTACTTTATTGTTAGCTCATTTTAAAAATAGTATAATGATAAGATATACTAAACATATATATATCTTTCATGATGGTAATAATATGAAAAATACAACTTGTTTGAACTATTAGCATTTATAAATCGCCAAATGGATATCTAGCGGCGGTTTAAGGATATAAACTGAATCTCTTCAAAACGGGGGGTGAAGGTTTTTTATAGTCGAGCAGAGCCAATCGAGGTGAAGAACGTGCAACGTGTCACAAACTGTGTATTGATCAGAGATAATCAAATCCTCTTATTGAAAAAGCCTAGACGCGGATGGTGGGTAGCTCCAGGCGGCAAGATGGAACCTGGGGAATCTGTACGCGATGCTTGTATTAGGGAATATCGCGAAGAAACGGGCGTTTATTTAAAAAACCCTTCAATCAAAGGTATTTTCACCTTCATCATGAAGGACGGGGATAAAGTTTTATCAGAATGGATGATGTTCACTTTCTTTGCAACGGATTCCGATGGTGTAAATGTCGATGTTTGTGAAGAAGGGGAACTTAGCTGGCATCCGGTAGAAGATGTTAAAAAGCTGATGATGGCTGAAGGTGATTTTCACATCCTGGATTATATGGTTCATGGAAGTGGGATCATCTATGGAACCTTTACTTATACACCTGAGTTTAAGCTGCTTTCTTACCGTTTGGATCCAGGTTAATTATTAGATATAAAAAAGATTGCTATACATGGGGGCGGAGAAACTATGAGTACAGGGCAGATAAGTGAAACGCAATTGGTCATCATTACCGGAATGTCCGGAGCAGGTAAGACAGTGGCGGTTCAAAGTTTTGAAGACCTCGGCTTTTTTTGCGTCGATAATTTGCCGCCCACGTTATTGCCAAAGTTTTTGGAGTTAATGAAGGACTCCGGGAATAAGATGAATAAAGTGGCTCTTGTCATGGATTTAAGGGGAAGGGAATTTTTTGATTCCTTATTTCTTGCACTGGATAATTTAACGGATACAGCTGCAGTATCACCAAGAATCCTTTTTCTTGAAGCTGATGATAATTCCTTGGTACGCAGATATAAGGAAACGAGAAGGACCCACCCACTTGCTCCATTAGGCCGGCCATTGGAAGGCATTAAAATGGAACGGGAACTTTTGGACGAATTGAAGGGAAGGGCCCAGTTGATCTTTAATACTTCCCAACTGAAACCGCGCGAATTGAGGGAGAAAATCGCTTCGGAGTTTTCTGCCGATAAAAGTGTCGGTTTTACAGTCAATGTCATGTCGTTCGGGTTCAAGCATGGTTTGCCCATAGATGCGGACCTTGTGTTTGATGTGCGGTTCCTGCCAAATCCATATTATATTGACCATATGAGGCCAAGGACTGGCTTGGAACAGGAAGTGTCGAGTTACGTTTTAAAATGGAGTGAGACGCAAAAATTCTTGGAAAAAGTGACCGATTTGCTCGCTTTCATGCTTCCATATTATAAACGTGAAGGGAAAGCACAGCTTGTTGTTGCGATTGGGTGTACAGGTGGTCAGCACCGTTCTGTAGCATTGACGGAGTATATTTCAAACCACTTTAAGAAGGATTACAGGGTTCAAGTATCACATCGCGATATCGAAAAAAGTAAGGGGAAAGCAGATGTTAGATAAAAAGAAACAACCTAAGGTTGTGATCATCGGAGGGGGAACCGGCCTTCCTGTTTTGTTGAGAGGGTTAAAGAAGCATCCGGTGGATATAACGGCAATCGTAACGGTAGCTGATGATGGTGGCAGTTCAGGCCGCCTTCGCGAGGATATGGATATTCCCGCTCCGGGTGATATTCGTAACGTGCTGGCTGCGTTATCGGATGTAGAGCCCCTTGTTGAACAAATGTTTCAACATCGCTTTCAGAGCAAAAATGAGTTGTCCGGGCATTCGCTGGGGAATTTGATACTGGCGGCAATGACTTCGTTGACCGGGGATTTCGTCCATGCGATCCAGGAAATGAGTAAATTTCTTAATGTCCGCGGTAAAGTGCTTCCGGCTGCCAACCAAAGTGTGGTTCTCCATGCAGAGATGGATGACGGAACGATCGTTACAGGAGAATCCAAGATTCCCTTCTCAGGAAAGAAAATAAAAAAAGTATTTCTGTCTCCTTATCGTATAAAGCCGCTTAGTGAAACCCTCCAGGAAATCAAGCAGGCAGATCTTATAGTCATAGGTCCAGGAAGCCTATATACTAGCATTCTGCCTAACTTACTTGTCCCTGGTTTAGGAGAAGAGGTTGCCCGTTCCAAGGCGAAGAAGGTGTACATTTGCAATTTGATGACACAAGCCGGCGAGACTCTGGATTATAGCGCGAGTGATCATATAAAAGCGATATATGACCATATGGGGAATGCATATATTGACAGGATACTTGTTAATAATGAGGAAATACCAACCGAGATTCAGCAACGCTATCAAGCTGAATATGCCAAACCGGTCATGTATGATGTGGAAAGTTTAAAAATGATGGGTCTTGAAATCATACAAGAACGCATTTTCAGCTATGAAGGGAATGTAATACGCCATGACACGAAAAAAGTGGCGGATTTGCTTTATAATATGCTTGTAAATGAAACAAAAAGCCACATAGTACCGTAGATATAAACGGGGGCGGTTTTTTGATTGATAAAAATAGATTACCTGCGTTCGATTGGGGGTGAAATGGATGTCTTTTGCTTCAGAAACAAAAAAAGAGCTTACTACATTAGAGGGAAAGGATTGCTGCGGTAAAGCAGAATTGTGTGCGCTTATCCGGATGAACGGATCCCTTTCATTTTCTAATCGGAAGCTTGTTGTGGATATTCAAACTGAGAATGCTGCGATAGCCAGAAGGATTTATACGCTGCTGAAAAAAAGTTATGAGGTCCAGGTCGAGCTATTGGTCCGTAAAAAGATGAAGCTTAAAAAGAACAATGTATATATTGTCAGGATGTCATCCGGAGGGCAGCGGGTTTTAACCGATTTGGAAATTTTAGGCGATGGCTTTGAAATTCTCCATGATATATCCGATACTATTGTTGGGAAGAAATGCTGTAAGCGTTCTTACCTTAGAGGTGCATTTCTTGCGGGGGGGTCGGTAAACAATCCGGAAACGTCCTCCTATCACCTTGAGATTTTCTCACTGTATAAAGAGCACAATGATGCCCTTTGTGAGCTAATGAATAAGTTTGGCTTGAAGGCCAAGACGCTTGAGCGCAAGAAAGGGTACATCATTTATTTGAAAGAAGCCGAAAAGATTGCCGAGTTTTTAAGTATAGTTGGCGCCCATTCAGCTTTATTAAGGTTCGAGGATGTACGGATTGTCCGTGATATGCGTAATTCAGTGAATCGGCTTGTGAATTGTGAAACAGCCAATTTGAACAAAACGATCGGTGCATCATTGCGCCAGGTTGAAAATATCCATTATATCGAGGATACGGTAGGACTAAGCATTTTACCGGATAAGCTTCGGGAAATTGCGGAGCTTAGGATAGCGTTTCAGGATATAACCTTAAAGGAACTTGGGGAAATGGTATCCGGGGGAACCATCAGTAAGTCCGGGATTAATCACCGATTGCGAAAGATTGATGAAATAGCTGACAGGCTCCGTGGGGGAGAGGCTATTGCTGCGAAAAAATAAAGCTAACAGGGGAGATCAAGATGGTGGAAAAACAAGTTGAGGTAAAATTGAAAACGGGTTTGCAAGCTCGGCCGGCGGCTCTTTTTGTACAAGAAGCTAACCGCTTTCATTCAGATGTTTTTCTTGAAAAAGAAGGAAAGAAAGTGAATGCAAAAAGTATAATGGGGTTAATGAGCCTTGCCATCAGTTCTGGCGTGTCCGTGAAGTTAATCGTTGAAGGACGCGATGAAAAAGAAGCGTTAGAGGCATTGGAAGAGTTCGTTCAGCAAGAGGGTTAAAAAAGGGGATGCCTAAAAGTGCATCCTTTTCTTTTATAGTTAAAAAGGCTCCGGAAATCGCTTAAGGCGATCTCCGGAGCCTTTTGTTCATGATTATTTAGAGTCTTTTTTATCATCAAGGATGCTGCGCGTGATGACTTTGTCAATCAAGCCATATTCAAGAGCTCTTTCGGAAGTCATGAAGTTATCACGTTCCGTATCTCTTTGAAGGACTTCAATAGGTTGTCCAGTACGCTCTGCCAAGATTTGGTTCAGCTTATCTTTCAAGTGAAGGATACGGCGGGCAGCAATTTCAATTTCCGTAGCTTGACCTTGAGCTCCTCCAAGTGGCTGGTGAATCATGACTTCACTGTTTGGCAACGCATAACGTTTACCTTTTTCGCCAGCGGCCAATAGGAAAGCACCCATGGAAGCGGCCATACCGATGCAAACTGTCGATACATTAGGTTTGATATATTGCATAGTATCGTAAATGGCCATACCGGAAGTGATGCTTCCGCCAGGGCTGTTGATGTATAGAGTGATATCTTTTTCAGGGTTTTCCGCTTCTAAAAATAGTAATTGAGCAACAATGGAGTTGGAAACATTATCGTCAATTGCACTTCCTAGCATAATGATCCGGTCTTTTAATAAACGGGAGTAAATATCGTAGGCACGCTCCCCACGACTTGTTTGTTCGATAACTGTAGGAATTAAATTCATGTTCATTTCCTCCTTCGATTAAGAGAATCATTTAAATTCTTTATGTATGTATGATACACTTTTTGGTCAATTTAGGTCAAACAAAACAAACCCTATTATGGATAATTTGTTCGACAATTTTCTGGCAAAGCTCCTTCCTGATAGATTATTTTATATATTATGCCGCACAGGGATGAATTTCCACATTACCCATAATACCCAAATGATAAAGTTTTAAACCTGATAACCCTTGCAAAGGAGGGGATTCTATCATATAATGAAGTCTGTTGAAAAAATATTTTCTATTACGCCCTCGTAGTGCAACGGATAGAACGCAAGCCTCCGAAGCTTGAAATGCAGGTTCGATTCCTGCCGAGGGCATTACCAATCTTCTGCTTAATAAAGCGGGGGATTTTTTATTGGTCATTTTTAGGAAAGTCCCTAAGATTTTTGATGAATTTGCTCGTTTTCCGTAATATTCCATCGAATCCTGTAATGTCGGCCCTGTCTTGAAAATATTCGCCCACACTATTGAAAAATGGTGATTTTTCAATAAAAGTAGTTGTTAAATTTGCATTTCTAACATATAGTATTTAAAACAAATAAACTATTCAGAAAAAAATCGTAAGCGTTTTCATGGGTTTTTGTGTAGAATTTTCTCCTGATAATGTAAAATGGAGTGGGGGAGGGATGAATCGATGAGTATGAATATGAAAGCAGGACTTTTTCAACAGCAAACATTAAAGATGGCAATGACTCAGGAGCTTATGCAAGCTATTACATTGCTGCAATACTCCTCGCAGGAGCTATCGGCTTTTTTAGAAAATAAAATGGTGGAGAATCCATTACTGTCCATAGATCAGCCAACATCTTCTTTATTTCAGCCAACTTTTGACCGGGGGAAAAAGGGTAAACGGACTCTTAAAAATACGTATGATGCCAACTATTGGATTGAACAGATCAGTGAAGATACTATATCGCTTGAACAGCATATCATGTCCCAGGTGAATCACCAGCAGTTTTCCGGGGAGCGGCAGAAGGCAATGCTGCTATTAATTCATAACCTTGATGAAAACGGTTACTTAAGGACTCAGCTGGATGATATATGCATCCCAGGCATATCTCCGGCCATTTTGGAAGAGAGTCTCTCGATTTTACAGGAACTCGAGCCGCATGGAATTGGAGCGAGGAACCTTCAAGAGTGCCTTTTGCTTCAGGTGAAAGCAGAAGGGGAGAATCTGCTGGCAGAATCGATCATAGAAAACCATTTCCTCGATTTTGCTGAAAAGCGCTGGAAAGACCTAAGTAAGAAAATTGGTGTTACACTGAAGGAGATTCAAGAAGTCTTTGATTATGTCCAGACGTTGAACCCGCGACCGGCTTCACTCTTTTTTCAGGAAAAACCTTCTTATATAGTGCCGGATGTGGTCGTGGAAGTTCGGGATGGCATGCTGCTTGTCGGGAATTATGATGGTAACACACCCAATCTTAATGTGGATAAAGGGTATTTAAACCGAATGAAGAGCCATAAGGATCAGGGAGTTCAGCGGTTTATCCAGGATAAGTGGCAGGAATACCAATGGATCTCCAGAGGAATCCAACAGAGAAAAGAAACTATATTGAAGGTTATGCAGTGCATCGTCGAAAAACAGCCTGCGTGCTTTCATCATGGCCTGAACTATTTGAAGCCGATGACGATGAAAGAAATCGCAGACGAACTTGGTATACATGAGTCCACAGTAAGCCGGGCGGTTAAGGGGAAATACGTACAGACACCATTTGGCACGATAGAGATGCGGATATTTTTCACTACTTCTTTACAGTCGGTCGGCCTTGATGAGGATATGTCGGGCATGCAAGCAAAAAAGAGCCTGCAGGCAGCCATCAATGGGGAAAATAAACAAAAGCCGCTTTCGGATCAAGACCTGGTAGAACGGCTGAAAGAGGAGCATGGAATTATCCTGGCACGCCGAACCGTTGCCAAGTACAGGGAACAATTAGGGATCCCTTCTTCATCTAAACGAAAAAGATATGATTGAAAAGGATGAGTGGTTTTGGAATCGAATGCGTTTGTTTTATATAGTAGGGATAAATGCCCTTTATGCGATAAAGCCAAGCAGGTACTTGAAGAAGTGAAACTGGAGTCAGGCATAGGCTATAAGGAAATCGATATCCATACCGATGATGATTTGCTTGAGAAATTCGGGCTGATGATTCCAGTCGTAGAATGGAAAGATGATGTCGTTCAATTCGGAAATGTTGATAAATCAGCTCTAAATAGGCTTTTGGAAAAATAATTTTTCAAATCATTTGAAGAAACATTCCGTTCCTGCTAGAATAAAATATGTAGCAGGAATATTTTTTTGTTTTAAGTGGGACACAAAATGACTACGTGGGACGTTAAATGTCCAACTTAACTTTTTAGGAGTTTTAAATATGCGTACATTACTCGAGGTACAAAGAAAATTATTACCCGATTTCCTTTTGGTTATGCAAAAAAGATATGATATCCTGCGTTATATCAAAATGATGCAGCCGGTTGGAAGGCGCAGTCTGTCCGTGAGCCTTAATTTGACAGAGCGGACGCTTAGAGGCGAGGTTGATTTTCTGAAAAGTCAGAACCTGGTTAACATCTTCAGCTCTGGCATGACGCTGACTGATGAAGGGATCGAAATCCTGGATAAGTTAGAAGGAATAATGCGTGAAGTAATGGGTATAGACATAATGGAACGGCAATTGCAGGATTTGTTACAAGTGGATGAAGTCATTATTGTCTCAGGAAATTGTGATGAAACCCCATGGGTGAAAAAAGAATTGGGTAAAGCTTGTGCAAACCGTATGAAACGAGAATGGAACTCAAAGAATATCATTGCGGTTACTGGAGGATCGACAATGGCCGAAGTGGCTAATTCGTTGTCACCTGACGAGGCGTCGAAGAAATTGACATTTGTCCCAGCCCGCGGGGGAATTGGTGAAGCAGTGCAGAATCAGGCCAATACGATTGTCGAAAAAATGGCACAGAAGGCACAAGCCTCATACAGAGTGTTATATGTACCCGATCAATTAAGCGGTGAGGTTTATGCATCATTTCAGAAGGAACCTGCAATTAAAGAAGTGATTTCCCAAATCAAGTCTGCCGATATGATCATTCATGGAATCGGTGATGCCATGGCGATGGCAGAGAGAAGAAATTCTTCGCCAGAAATGTTAAAGAAGCTGTTAGATGGAAATGCTGTAGGAGAGGCATTCGGTTATTATTACGATGAAAACGGCAAAGTTGTTCATAAAGTTTTGACAGTCGGCATCCAGTTAGATGATCTTAGCCCTGAAAAGCGAGTGATAACTGTGGCAGGTGGCATAACTAAAGCAAAGGCTATCCGTTCCTACATGAAAGGCGCACCTTCATCGACCGTTTTGATCACGGATGAAGCTGCGGCACAAGAGTTAATTCAGGGGAATTACACCCCTTAATATATTTGCGAACTTAAAAGGAGGAATTTTTCATGGCAGTAAAAGTTGGTATTAATGGTTTTGGACGTATTGGACGTAATGTATTTCGTGCAGCATTGAGTAATCCTGGGGTAGAGATTGTTGCTATTAACGACTTAACGGATGCTAATATGTTAGCGCACCTTCTTCAATACGATACAATTCATGGATCACTTAATGAAAAAGTAACAGTTGATGGGGATTACCTTGTTGTCGATGGTCACAAAGTAAAAGTATTGGCTGAACGTGATCCTGCACAATTAGCATGGGGTGAACTGGGAGTAGAAGTAGTTGTAGAATCTACAGGACGTTTCACAAAACGTGCGGATGCAGCTAAGCATTTAGAAGCTGGCGCGAAAAAAGTAATCATCTCTGCTCCTGCATCTGATGAAGATATCACGATCGTCATGGGTGTAAACGAAGACAAATATGATGCAGCAAACCACCATGTAATTTCTAACGCTTCTTGTACAACGAACTGCTTAGCTCCATTTGCTAAAGTGCTTCATGAACAATTCGGAATCAAACGCGGTATGATGACTACTGTTCACTCTTATACAAATGATCAGCAAATCCTTGATTTGCCTCATAAAGATTACCGCCGTGCACGTGCAGCTGCCGAGAATATCATTCCTACAACAACTGGGGCAGCAAAAGCTGTTGCACTTGTACTTCCTGAACTTAAAGGGAAATTGAATGGTATGGCAATGCGCGTACCTACTCCAAACGTGTCTGTTGTCGACCTTGTTGCAGAGCTTGAAAAAGACACAACGGTTGAAGAAGTTAATGCAGCATTCAAAAAGGCTTCTGAGGGTGAATTAAAAGGAATCCTTGAGTACAGCGAACTTCCGTTAGTATCAACTGACTATAACGGTAACCGATCATCATCTACAATCGATGCCCTTTCCACAATGGTAATGGAAGGAAACATGGTTAAAGTATTATCTTGGTATGATAATGAAACAGGATATTCAAGCCGTGTTGTTGATTTGATCGACTATTTGGCTAAAAAAGGATTGTAATTAGAATAATAAAAAAACCTCACCAAGGTGAGGTTTTTTTTATCACACCTCTAAAAAAACTTGGCAGAAGATGATATTATTAGTAAGTCATTATCAGTCAAGCGTTTACATTTCTTGTTTTTGGATAATTTCCTGGAAACCGACTATAATGAAAAAGAGAAAAGGGGAGTTGGGAAATTTACCCTCTCCCTTTTTGACTAAAAGAATCAAAAATATGATAACAATATCTAAGGAGGTTCTTGGATTATGAATAAAAAGTCGATTAAAGATATTGAATTAAAGGGAAAACGCGTATTTTGCCGTGTTGATTTCAACGTGCCGATGCAGGACGGGAAGATTTCGGATGATACGAGAATCAAGGCTGCACTGCCGACGATTTCCTATCTGACAGAACAAGGCGCAAAAGTCATCTTAGCCAGCCATCTTGGCCGTCCTAAAGGACAAGTCGTTGAAGAATTGCGTTTAGCACCTGTTGCGGAAAGACTAAGCGAACTTAGTGGCAAAGATGTGCAAAAGGCAGAAGAAGCTTACGGCGAGACCGTTCAATCAATCATTGATAACATGCAAAATGGCGAGATCCTGTTGTTGGAAAACGTTCGTTTCTATCCAGGAGAAGAGAAGAACGATCAAGAATTGGCGAAGTCATTTGCGGCGCTTGCTGATGTTTATGTTAACGATGCATTCGGAGCTGCGCACCGTGCTCATGCTTCAACTGAAGGAATAGCTCACCATCTCCCAGCCGTTGCCGGATTGTTGATGGAAAAAGAGCTTTCTGTACTGGGAAAAGCCCTATCTAACCCAGAACGTCCTTTTACAGCTATAATTGGCGGAGCAAAAGTAAAGGATAAGATAGGCGTTATCGAAAACCTTTTGGAAAAAGTCGATCACTTGATCATTGGTGGTGGATTGGGTTATACATTCATTAAAGCGCAAGGTCATGAAATCGGTAATTCTTTATTGGAAGAAGACAAAATAGAATTGGCCAAATCTTTCATCGAAAGTGCAAAAGAAAAAGGCGTAAAACTTCATTTGCCTATCGATGCAGTCGTAACGGCTGAATTTTCACCTGATGCAGAAACAGAGAATGTGGATATCGATGCTATTCCAAACGATAAAATGGCTCTTGATATCGGTCCAAAAACAAGTGAGTTATTTGCGGATGTAATCAAAAGTTCCAAGCTTGTCATTTGGAATGGACCAATGGGTGTATTCGAGTTCGATAAATTTGCGAATGGTACGAGAACCGTCGCTAGAGCCTTGGCGGAAGCAAATGATACGTACAGCATTGTAGGCGGAGGGGATTCAGCCGCAGCTGCAGAAAAGTTTGGCTTGGCAGAAAAAATGTCCCATATTTCAACTGGCGGCGGTGCATCTCTTGAGTTCATGGAAGGCAAAGAGTTGCCAGGCGTTGTGGCCTTGAACGATAAATAAGATTAAACCGTTACATATTTCAACATTAGAAGGGATGAGAAACCAAATGCGTAAACCGATTATTGCAGGAAACTGGAAAATGAATAAAACACTATCTGAAGCGACTGCCTTTTTAGAAGAAGTGAGCAATTTGATTCCGAAGCAAGATGTAATCGATACGGTTGTATGTGCTCCAGCTTTATTTTTGGATCAGCTCGTTCAAGCAGCAAAAGGAACCGATGTGAAAATCGGGGCGCAGAACATGCACTTTGAAGAAAGCGGTGCTTTTACAGGAGAAATCAGCCCAATCGCATTAGCTGATATTGGGGTATCCTACGTCATACTCGGTCATTCTGAGCGCAGGGAAATGTTCAACGAAACGGATGATGCCGTTAATAAAAAAGCCCATGCAGCTTTTGCCCACGGGTTGACTCCGATTGTTTGCTGCGGTGAGACACTTGAGCAAAGGGAAGCTGGCGAAACGAATGATTTCGTAGGCAGCCAGATTGAAAAAGGCCTAGCAGGATTATCTGATGATCAATTGAAACAAGCCGTTATTGCTTATGAGCCGATTTGGGCGATTGGAACAGGAAAATCATCATCTGCTCAAGATGCTAATGAAGTTTGTGCGCATATCCGTTCAGTTGTTGCCGATAAATTTTCAAATGAAGCAGCTGCAGCCATCCGGATTCAGTACGGTGGCAGTGTAAAACCTGAGAATATTAAAGAGTATATGGCACAACCTGATATTGACGGTGCGTTGGTCGGCGGTGCAAGCTTGAAATCCGATTCATTTTTACAATTGCTGGAGGCTGGTCACTATGAGTAAGTCGCCTGTGGCACTTATCATCTTAGACGGTTTTGGCTGCCGTAACGAAGAAAAGGGAAATGCTGTTTTTCATGCGAAAAAACCGAACTTTGACCGTTATTGGGAACAGTATCCGCACTCCCATTTAACGGCAAGCGGGGAAGCGGTCGGCTTACCTGCCGGTCAAATGGGGAACTCTGAAGTGGGCCATTTGAATATCGGGGCAGGACGGATCGTTTATCAAAGCCTGACCCGTGTGAACCTGGCTATCCGTGAAGGTGAGTTTGCACAAAACCCAACTTTGGTCGATGCCATGAGCCATACCAAGAAAAAAGGCACGGACCTTCATCTTTTCGGTCTTCTTTCAGATGGCGGCGTCCATAGTCATATTGATCATATGTATGCCCTTTTGAAATTGGCCGCTAAAGAAGGAGTTAAAAATGTATATGTACATGCATTTTTAGATGGTCGTGATGTCGGCCCGAAAACGGCGCAAGGTTATATTAAGGAAGCGGAAGCGAAAATGAAGGAAATCGGTGTTGGCCAGTTTGCCACCATCTCCGGTAGATATTATTCGATGGACCGTGATAAGCGCTGGGAACGTGTGGAGAAATCCTACCGTTCGATGGTGTATGGTGATGGCCCTGCTTACTCTTCTGCTATGGAATGTGTCGAGGATTCCTACGAACATGGTATTTTTGACGAGTTCGTGATACCTTCAGTCATAACGGCGGAAGACGGTAAACCGGTGGCAACGATTAAAGATGATGATGCGGTAATCTTTTATAACTTCCGTCCAGACCGGGCGATCCAGATTTCAAATACGTTCACGAATGAGGATTTTCGCTCATTTGACCGCGGTCCTGGACATCCGAAGCATCTCCATTTTGTCTGCTTGACACATTTTTCAGAAACAGTTGACGGATATGTTGCATTTAATCCGACAAATCTTGATAATACATTAGGGGAAGTACTTTCCCAAAACCAGCTTACCCAGCTTCGTATCGCTGAAACTGAAAAATATCCGCATGTGACGTTTTTCATGAGCGGCGGACGTGAAGAGAAGTTTCCTGGTGAAGAGAGGATTTTAATTAATTCTCCGAAAGTAGCTACATATGATTTAAAACCGGAAATGAGTGCTTATGAAGTTACGGATGCATTGGTGGAACAAATTGAGGCTGACCGCTTTGATGCCATTCTCTTGAATTTTGCCAACCCGGACATGGTTGGTCATTCAGGGATGCTTGAGCCTACCATTAAAGCGATTGAAACAGTGGATGAATGCCTAGGCAGGATTGTCGATTTAATCGTCTCAAAAGGCGGCACAGCAATCATCACAGCTGACCATGGGAATGCTGATGAAGTCGTAACGCTAGAAGGCAACCCGATGACAGCCCATACTACGAATCCCGTGCCTGTCATTATCACTAAAAATCAGGTAACATTAAGATCAGGTGGTATCTTAGGCGATTTAGCTCCAACGATGCTTGATTTGCTTGGAGTCGAAAAACCTGTTGAAATGACAGGGAAATCCCTATTATCTAAATAAAATTGTGAATAGGAAAAGGAGAGATTTATAATGCCGTACATCGAACATGTATATGCACGCGAAGTGCTAGATTCCCGTGGTAACCCAACAATAGAAGTAGAAATCCAAACAGAGTCCGGATACTTCGGACGTGCAATCGTACCATCAGGTGCTTCAACAGGAGAACACGAAGCGGTTGAGCTTCGTGACGGGGATAAATCTCGCTACCTGGGTAAAGGGGTACAAAAAGCAGTCGATAATGTAAATGATATCATTGCTGAAGCTGTCATCGGTTTGGATGTAACGAACCAAGCAGGCCTTGACCTTACTATGATTGAATTGGATGGCACTGAAAACAAAGGAAACTTGGGAGCTAATGCAATCCTTGGCGTATCAATGGCTGCTGCCCATGCCGCTGCGGAATTTTCAGGTTTACCATTGTATCGTTACCTTGGAGGGTTCAATGCGAAACAACTTCCGACTCCAATGATGAACATCATTAACGGCGGATCGCATGCCGATAACAATGTTGACTTCCAGGAATTCATGATCCTTCCTGTAGGAGCTCCTAGCTTCAAAGAAGCAGTTCGTATGGGTGCAGAAGTATTCCATGCATTGAAATCTGTCCTTTCTGCCAAAGGCCTGAATACGGCAGTCGGCGATGAAGGCGGCTTTGCGCCAAACCTTGGTTCAAACCGTGAAGCGCTTCAAGTCATCATCGAGGCAATTGAAAAAGCTGGCTACAAAGCAGGCGAGGATATCTACCTTGGCATGGACGTGGCTTCTTCTGAATTCTATAACAAAGAAACAGGCAAATATGATCTTGCAGGCGAAGGCCGCAATGGTGTTACATCCGAAGAAATGGTTGCTTTCTATGAAGAGCTAGTGAATGAATTCCCTATTATCTCCATCGAAGACGGCCTGGATGAAAATGACTGGGATGGCCACAAGCTATTAACGGAACGCATCGGTTCTAAAGTTCAACTTGTTGGTGACGATCTTTTCGTAACGAACACGAAAAAATTGGCGGAAGGCATCGAAAAAGGCATCGGTAACTCCATCCTGATCAAAGTGAACCAAATTGGTACACTGACTGAAACGTTTGATGCAATCGAAATGGCTAAACGCGCGGGCTACACTGCAGTCGTTTCCCACCGTTCCGGTGAAACGGAAGATGCAACGATCGCTGATATCGCCGTTGCAACAAACGCAGGACAAATCAAAACCGGTTCCATGTCCCGTACAGACCGTATCGCTAAATACAACCAACTTCTTCGCATCGAAGACCAGCTTGGTGACTTGGCTGTATATGGCGGCTTGAAATCTTTCTATAACTTGAAGAAGTAATCTTTGCTGGAAGTTCGATTACAGTGATTTCCCCTCCTATTCAATGTGGCCATCCACATTGAATAGGAGGTTTTTTATGCCCATAAACCAGTCACTGCTTCCAGCTTGAAGGATTTAATCAAACGTTTGATTAATAAAAAAAAGGTGCCGCATCCGGGCACCTTTTTTTTATTTATTCGATACAGCTTCCACTGGTACGGCATTATAGTATTCTTCCAATGTAATCTTCGCTTCATAGATTTCAGTTGCGGTATCAACACCAACATAGCGAATATGCCATGGTTCGTATTTATAGCCTGTGATGTTTTCTTTGCCTTCAGGGTAGCGGATGATAAATCCGTATTCATGTGCATGTTCAGCTAGCCAGGCCGCTTCATTCGTATCACCGAAGCAGTCTTGGGCAGCGCATGCCCCATCGTGGGTCGTGACATCAATCGCCAGGCCTGTTTCATGCTCGCTTGTCCCAGGCATTGCACTGTAGGTTTTCGCTTTTTCTTCCCCGTCCTTAGCCACATAGTTATTAAAGACCGTGATTTGTGTTTGGTGTGAGCGGTACGCCGAAACGCCGGCAAAGTGCATATTGTCTTTTTCGGCAGCTTGGAACATTGCTTCAAGAGCCTTTCCCGCTTCTTCGCGCATCATTCTTTTTTCGATTTTATCTTCAAAGATGAAATCCACATTTGGGTAGATGAGGTCATCGGGTTTGTAATCTTCAGGCAGGCTGTATTGTTTATTGACAAGTACAGGTATGCTTTCCGGATGGGCTAACGTCTGAAGGCCAGCCTGTGCGGGTTTAGCCGTTTCATCAACCTCCACCTGGCGTTGGGCCGACTCCTTTGAATCATTATTCTTTTCAGTCTCCGTCTCCTGGGAGCTCGGTTGTTCTTCTTTTTGCTCTTTTTCATGCTCGCTTGTCAGGTAGGATGAACAGCCAGCCATCAAAATGAAAGATGATAGAGCGGTTGCTGCAAATATAGGTTTTAACATATGAAAGGCCCCTTGCTTTTAATATAAGATTTCCAATAAAAGTAGTTTTGAAAAATTATCGTGATAAGTAATCCCTTGTTAATTCACTTTGATATTTATCAAGAAATAAGCCAATCCAGACGACCATCAATAAAAATGGATAATCGTTACGGACTGCGGTTTCCACGACGGGATCAGACCAAAAGCCCGAAAGGAAACCAGATGACATCCTGATTGTCTCGAATGTGACAAGGGCGTGAAGCGATAACCAAAGAATCGTAAGAGTATTGGTCCCAAACCCAATGACCGCCGCTATGACGCTCAGCAAGGCGGCTGCAGCCCCGATCAGGAGGACATTGAAGCTTGATTGGAAAAAGTCGATACCGCTATTGGAAAGTCCATTATAAATAATAGCAGTAAAATAAACGGTTGTCGTGATATATGCAGCAAATAATAAGTATCGATTTCCGTGATACTTTGCCAGCAGCAATAAAAGCGGTGATAGGATGATTAATAGGACGCTGATAAAATTGCTTCCGCCTGTCCATAAAGAATAGCCGGCAACCGCCGAGAATAGGATGGTCAGGAGATCAAGAATCCGTAGTATGGACTTAAACATGTTGACACCTCTTCCTCTATTTATGCAAATTATCTCAAACTTTGATTCAAAAAGAAATGAATGTCCATTGGTTTTTAGGAATTCTTACCATCATAGTATAACAAAGATTGTGGATATTTATTGGGTGTGGTAAAGTTAAAGTAATTGTTTATTGGTTCTTCAGGAGGTGTAATTGCATGCATGCATTTCTCATAACGCTTTTAGTGATTGTCAGTATCGCCCTCATTGTGACGGTATTGCTTCAATCAGGTAAGAGTGCAGGTTTATCAGGTGCGATTGCCGGCGGTGCTGAGCAGTTATTCGGAAAGCAAAAGGCACGCGGTTTGGACCTGGTTTTACATCGTGCGACAATAGTATTGGCGATTTTATTCTTTGCTTTAACTTTACTTGTTGCATACTTTGATGTGTAATGGATCAAAAATGAGTCTAGCTAAATAGCTAGGCTTTTTTCTTTGCACAATAGTTGCATGAATAGATATAGTGATTTTAGTACTTAATTATAGGATAGGGATTTTTTTAAAATCTATTTACTGATAAAGGAGCTTAAGATCATGAAAATAAAGCTGCAGCAGCCCTTTACTTTTGAAGGCGGAAAAAGGGCTGTCTTACTTTTACATGGATTCACGGGGAATTCAGCGGATGTACGGATGCTGGGCCGTTACTTGGAGAAACAGGGATACACCTGCCATGCCCCGCACTATGAAGGGCATGGCGTTCCCCCAGAGGAGCTGGTGAAAACGGGTCCGGAAGATTGGTGGAAAGATGTCATGATGGCCTACGATTTCCTGAAAAGCAAAGGCCATGAAGAAATTGCTGTTGCCGGACTCTCATTAGGAGGCGTATTTTCTCTTAAATTAGGTTACACTGTACCTATAAAGGGTATCGTATCAATGTGTGCGCCTATGTATATCAAAAGTGAAGAAATGATGTTTAAAGGAGTATTGGAGTACGCCAGAGAATTTAAGAAGTATGAAGGAAAAACTCAAGAGCAAATAGAGCTTGAAATGGACCTCCTTGCCGATAAACCGATGAATACATTGAAAGCCCTTCAGGAATTGATAACGGATGTACGAGAGCACGTCGACCTTATTTACGCTCCGACATTTGTCGTGCAGGGCCGGCATGATGATGTTATCAATCCAAAAAGTGCCGATATTATTATTGATTCCATTGAATCACCGGTCAAAAAAATCAAGTGGTATGAAGAATCCGGCCATGTCATAACCCTTGATAAAGAAAAAGACCAGCTACATGAAGATGTATTGGGGTTTTTAGAAAGCCTGGATTGGTCCGAATAACAAAAATATACCCTGAATAGGAGGGTTTTCATGGAAGATAACATTCAAGAACATATTAATAAGCTTCTGACATACATGACGGATGAAGCGTATAAGCCGTTAACGGTACAAGAACTGGAAGAGGCTTTGAAAATCGAAGACTCGGCAGATTTCAAGAATTTCGTTAAGGCTTTAGTAAAGATGGAAGAAAAGGGATTGGTGGTCAGAACGAGGAGCAATCGTTACGGCCTGCCGCAAAAAATGAATTTGTTCCGCGGTAAATTAACGGGGCATGCAAAGGGATTTGCCTTTGTCACACCTGAAGATAACCCGGGAATGGATGATATTTTCATTCCGCCAAATGAAACGGGCACAGCGATGCATGGAGATGTCGTCATGGTACGAGTATCTTCGGAAACATCGGGCTCAAGGCAAGAAGGCACGGTGATCAGAATACTTGAACGCGGAATTACACAAGTGGTCGGTACATACTCCGAAAGTAAAAGTTTTGGTTTCGTCATCCCTGATGATAAAAAGATCGCAAACGATATCTTCATTCCACAGCATGCTTCACATGGAGCGGTAGAGGGACATAAGGTTGTCGTCAAGCTTACTTCTTATCCTGAAGGACGCATAAGTGCTGAAGGTGAAGTCATTGAGATTCTTGGCCATAAAAATGATCCTGGTGTAGATATTCTTTCAGTGATCCATAAATATGGTTTGCCGATGGAGTTCCCGGATGACGTCATGGAGCAAGCCAATGCCGTTTCGGATACCATTCAAGAAAGTGAAATTGGCAACCGCAGGGATTTGCGCAATGATGTTTTGGTCACGATTGATGGAGCGGATGCAAAGGACCTTGATGATGCCGTCACTGTTTCCAAACTTGAAAATGGCAATTACAAGCTGGGTGTTCATATTGCTGATGTCAGCCATTATGTGAAGGAAGGATCTCCAATCGATAAGGAAGCCTTGGAAAGAGGGACGAGCGTTTATTTGGTGGACAGGGTCATCCCGATGATTCCGCATCGTTTATCGAATGGCATTTGCTCCTTGAACCCACAAGTCGATCGTTTTACACTCTCGTGTGAAATGGAAATCACGCCAGATGGAAAAGTCGTCAACCATGAGATTTTTGAAAGTGTCATTAAGACGACGGAACGTATGACATATGGCAATGTGAACAAAATCCTTGTCGATAAAGATGAAGAACAGCTCGAACGTTACGAAGCGTTGGTGCCGATGTTCCAGGACATGGAGAAGTTAGCGGCCATCCTTCGTAAAAACAGGATGAACCGCGGTGCGATTGACTTTGATTTCAATGAAGCGAGAGTCATCGTTGATGAAGAGGGCCATCCGACTGATGTGGTTTTACGTGAAAGGTCGGTTGCGGAAAAACTGATTGAAGAGTTCATGCTTGCAGCTAATGAAACCGTTGCTGAGCATTTCCACCGTCTTGAGGTTCCGTTCATTTACCGTATTCATGAAGATCCCAAGCCGGAAAAACTGCAGCGTTTCTTCGAATTCATTACGAACTTCGGATATATTGTACGGGGATCGGCGAATGACGTTCATCCTAAGGCGTTACAGGAAATCATTGAGGCGGTTGCCGGTAAACCGGAAGAAACGGTCATATCCACCGTCATGCTTCGTTCCATGCAACAGGCGAAATATGATCCGGAGAGCTTAGGTCACTTTGGTTTATCTGCTGAGTTTTATACACATTTCACATCGCCGATTCGCCGTTACCCGGATTTGATCGTGCACAGGTTGATCAGGACCTACTTGGTGGAAGGTAAACTGGATGAAGCTACGAAGGAGAAATGGAATGCCAATTTACCTGAGATTGCCGATCATACATCGAAACGTGAACGTCGCTCAGTCGATGCTGAACGGGAAACGGATGATCTGAAGAAAGCGGAATATATGCTGGATAAAATCGGCGAAGAGTATACCGGGATCATTGGTTCGGTCACGAATTTCGGGATGTTCGTCGAGCTGCCGAACACGATTGAAGGACTTGTCCATGTCAGCTTCATGACGGATGATTATTACCGCTTCGATGAGCGTCAGCTTGCAATGATAGGGGAACGTACCGGTAATGTGTTCCGGATTGGCGATGAGATCGACGTACGTGTTTCCAACGTCAATAAAGAGGAACGCGCAATCGATTTTGAAATTATCGGCATGAAGGTAAGCCGTCCGCGTCCATCCGGCGAGAAGAAAATATTCAAAGCCAATTCAGGTGAACGCAAACGTGGCCGAGATGGCAATGGTGGACGTAAGGAAGGAAAAGGCGGCGGCCGTAATGGAGATTCGCCTTCTACTGGGAGAAAACCGAAAAAGAAGAAAAAATTCTTTGAAAATGCGCCAGCAGCGAAGCGCAAGAGAAAACCAAAAAAGAGATAAAGATTGAGGCGGGGGATGATCATTTCATCCTCTTGCCGCGATTGGATGTAAAAAGGGGAGAGTTAGATGCCAAAAGGCTCAGGTAAACAACTAGCACAAAATAAAAAAGCTTATCATGATTTCTTTATTGAACAAACGTTTGAAGCGGGAATCGTTTTGAAGGGGACCGAAATCAAGGCCATCCGTGCGGCCCGAGTGAATTTGAAGGATGCCTTCGCTAAAATAGAAAATGGGGAAATCTATCTTTATAATATGCATGTAAGCCCTTATGAGCAGGGAAACCAGTTTAACCATGACCCGTTGCGGACACGGAAGCTTCTTTTGCATAAGAAGGAAATCAGCAAACTGATCGGTGTAACAAAGGAAACAGGTTACACGATCGTTCCGTTGAAAATGTATTTGAAAAATGGCTTTGCCAAGGTTTTAATCGGTCTGGGTAAAGGGAAGAAACAATATGACAAGCGTGAAGACCTGAAGAAGAAGGAAGCGAAGCGTGATATCGAACGTGCTTTCCGTGATCGGCAGAAAATGTAGAACTGCCAAGACCTTACAATTGATTTTTTGAATCAATCTGTTATAATTAATCCTGTACCGATGACAATTGAATATCAGCCAACTTGCTGACTATTCTTCTCTCGTACGCTCCATTTCCATCATGGGGACGTTACGGATTCGACAGGGATAGTTCGAGCTTAAGTTGCGAGTCGAGGGGATCGGCCTCGTTAAAACGTCAACGCCTATAACTGGCAAACAAAACAACAACCTAGCTTTCGCTGCTTAATAACAGTCGATAGCTGTTCCTCCCTCCATGGCCCACGTGGTAGGGTAAGGGACTCACTCTAAGTGGGATACGCCGGAATCCACCGTCTGAGGATGAAGGAAGAGACCAATCAGACTAGCTGCTCTGCCGCCTGTCGATAGGCTAATGAGTTCGCGAAATGCGAATATATCGACTACACTCGTAGAAGCTTAAGTGCCGTTATGTCTGGACGTGGGTTCGACTCCCACCGTCTCCACCAATACATATATTGGTGGTTTTTTATTTGTTTTTTTCGTTGTTTTTGTCGAAAAATCGATAAATCGTATAATTCGCAGATAAATCAGGAGTTTTCGCTGATATATCTCCATTTTCGAAGATATATTCCCGATTTCGCAGATAAACTGTACAATTTCCATCATTTACTGTAGAATCCTTTTGGAGAAACTAGGATTGGAGCGATGAAATTGATTGTAAAAGAGCGAAAAGTTCCTCTTGCCATCCGCAAATTACGTGCATTAGCGTGCAGGCTTCCTCCGAATCACCCTAAAACGCCTTTAATCATGAACGATCTCAAAAAAAGGGAAGCGGGCTATAAAGGGGAATGCTCCATTGATTTTCCATTAAGCTTTCTTGAACCAAAAAGCTATTTCATCCTCCACGATTTAAGGCTGCAGGTTCAATCACGATTTTTTCAGCTGGACACCTTATTAATCTCCAAGAAATATGCGCTTATCATTGAAGTGAAGAACATTGCAGGGGCGATCTATTTTGATCCGCATTTCAATCAGCTCATTCGAACGATAGAAGGAAAAGAAACGGCATTTCCTGATCCCATCATACAAGTCAGCCGCCAGGAATCACAATTGACCAATTGGTTCTTGAAAAACGGTTTTCCCTCACTGCCCATCCTTTCATTGATTGTCATCAGTAATCCCCAAACAATCATCCGTACAGCTCCTGAAAACCATGAACTCCACTATAAAGTTATCCATCGCGATGCACTTCCCGCTAAAATTGATCAAATCGAGCATTCCATAACAGAATCCTGTTTTAGTGAAAAACATTTGAAGAAAGCAGTTCGCGTATTGAATAAAAACCATATCGATGCGGACTTTTCCATCCTGGAACGATATAATCTTACCGAAAAGGACCTAATAAAAGGAGTGATATGTGAGAATTGCAAGGGCAATCAGCTATTTAGAAGGCATGGCACATGGCATTGCAATCAATGCCAACAATCCAGTAAAACTGCACATATCCAGGCTATACGAGATTATTTTTATCTAATTGGCTCGACTATAACGAATCGGCAGTTGAGGGATTTTTTAAGCATTTCCTCTTCATCCAGTGCAACACGGATTTTGCAATCATTGAATCTAGCAAGCAGTGGTGCGAATAAGGGAAGGGTGTACAGCCTTTATTTTGATGAGTGATCTTAAATCATTTTTCACTGGAAAAACCCCATCAGCTTGATAAGCTAATAAGATTCTTTTTACTGAGGCAATATGTAATTCTTCAATCTTTTATATCCGCCATATTATCCACTCCAATGCTAATCTTATCCAATACGCTGCACTTTCAGCAGCTTTGCAGCAACTGAGACTTAATGATAGAACAAAGACTCAAAAGAAGCTTCTCTTGAGTCTTTGTTCCGATCCTATTCTTTTAATTCCTTGCCCATTCCCTTCAGGAAGTGGACGCCAAAGCCGATTGCCCGGTTTATGTCTGGATCATTCAATGTTTTCATTAAATCCAAAACGCCGATCTTCTTATCGGCTTGAAGGAATTTGTTTCCTTCATCGATTCCTGAAAGTGCACTGTTCAGCAGTTTCGTGGATTGTGCGGCATCGGCGTTCATCAAGGCACCTGTTGCCCCCATAAGGGTATTGATCAGGTTTGTGACAGGTTGCCTTGTGATTTGTTGAAGGGCGATTTTCGCAATTTGTTCTTTTCCTTGAAGCATGGAGGTCGCGGCTTCGAATACTCCCGAGTCATTCAGTTCATTGACGATTTTAAACATATTGTTCAATGCATCTTCATTATCGGTGATCAACGTTTTCAGTTCTTCCAGTTTTTTTAGCCTTATTTCTTCCTCAGTAATGGGATTATGGATTTCCGTTATAGGAGCTGCCATGATCTTCACCCTCCTTGTTTATTTATCCGTTAAGTGAACATACCCTGGACGGGCCCACTTACGTTCGACCTCGACACCATTTTGAGGATGACGTTTTTTGTTCCGTGGATTGGTACCCGGTAATGGAATGTCTCCGCTTGCGCTTAATACTTCCATGCGGACCATCGTCTGTTTGTAAGCAGGCGTGCTTGTGCGTCGATCATAGATGGGACCGGTCAGGAAGTTGATGGCAGAGTCTTTATCGACGGAGTTCATCGGTAAAAATAGCTCATTATTTTTAACTCGGTCTGTGATCAGGGCTTTTAACTTAACGGCCCCAAAAGGAGACACTAAGCGAACGAGACCGCCATCACTGACTTTTCGTTCTTTGGCAAGTTCCGGTGAAACCTCAACGAAAATATCAGGTACTTTCGATTGGATTCCGTTGGATTTGTTCGTCATATTGCCTTCATGGAAATGCTCCAGCATGCGTCCATTATTGATATGAAGGTCATATTCTTCCGGGAATTTATGAGGTTCCATCCAGTCCGCCAGTGCAAAGCGGGCTTTCTTATCAGGGAAGTTGAAGCCATCCACATAAAGTAGCGGCGTACTTGATCCATCATGGTTTCCCCAAAGGAAGCTGTTCCATCCTTCCAGCACTTCGTAATTCGCTTGGCTGAATATCGGTGACAGACTTGCCATTTCGTCATAGATTTCACTAGGGTGAGTGTAATTCCAATTCGCACCTAAGCGGTTGGCGATCTCTTGAGTGATCTCCCAGTCCGCTTTAGAATCTCCCATAGTGGGAAGAGCTTTATATAAACGCTGTACACGGCGCTCCGTATTGGTGAACGTTCCGTCTTTTTCAAGAGATGGAGCGCCGGGCAATACCACGTCGGCATACTGGGCTGTCCTTGAAAGGAAAATATCCTGGACAACAAAGAAATCCAATCCGGATAACACTTTATCAACATGGTTTGCATCCGCATCAACAAGTGCCATATCTTCACCTACAAGATACATTGCCTTCATGTCGCCTTTTTCTATCGCTTTAAGCATTTCAATATTGTTCAAGCCTGGTTTGGAATCGATTTTCACTCCATATGCTTTTTCGAATTTAGCACGTGCGACGTCATCGGTAACATGCTGATATCCCGGAAGCCATGTTGGAAGGGTACCCATATCGCAAGCGCCCTGTACATTGTTATGGCCGCGGAGCGGATAAGCTCCAGCTCCTGGGCGACGGTAGTTGCCTGTAGCTAATAACAGGTTGGAAATTGCAGCAGAAGTATCGGAAGCACCGGTGTTTTGTGTAACGCCCATTCCCCAGAGAATGCATGTTCCGTCAGCATCACGAATGGTCTCAGCTATTTGGATCAATGTTTCTTTTGAAATACCTGTGTGTGTTTCTGCATATTCCAGGGTATATTTCTCAATTACTTCTTTATAGTCGTCGAAGAAGTTAACATTTTCATTGATGAAATCTTGATCATGCCAGCCTTGATCGATCATATATTTTGTAACCGCCATCAACCAAACTTGGTCTGTTCCTTGTTTTGGACTGATATGGATATCGGAACGCTCGGCCATTTCGTTTTTGCGAATGTCAGCTACGATCAGTTTTTGTCCATGAAGCTTGTGTGCCCGTTTAACGCGTGTCGCCAGTACGGGATGTCCTTCTGCCGGGTTTGCCCCAACGATGATGACAAGACCTGCTGCGGCGATATCCTTGATCGTACCAGCGTCTCCGCCCATGCCGACTGTACGGAACAGCCCGTCTGTTGCCGGGGATTGACAGTAACGCGAGCAATTGTCGACGTTATTCGTTTCGAACATTTGCCGTGCCAGTTTTTGAATTACATAGTTTTCTTCATTCGTGATCTTGGAAGAGGAAATGAAACCTACTGAATTTCCGCCGTATTGCTGTTTGATCGAACCCAGTCTAGATGCAACCAAATCAAGTGCTTCATCCCAGCTTGATTCAACGAATCTTCCATTTTTCCGAATCAGGGGCTTTGTCAAACGTTTTTCAGAGTTTACGAAGTCCCAACCGAATTTCCCTTTGACACATGTGGAAATCGCATTGACGGGTGCTTCATGAGTAGGTTGGATTTTAAGGATTTTACGGCCTTTTGTCCAGACTTCGAATGTGCATCCTACCCCACAGAACGTACAGACCGTTTTTGTCTTCTTCGTCCGTGTCTCACGCATTGCCGCTTCAATCTCCGAAATGGCAAAAATCCCGCTGTATCCAGGTTCCACTTCTTTGACAAGGTCGATCATTGGCTCAAGCATATCGTTTTTCAAACCTGACATGAAACCAGCCTCGCCAAGCATCGATTTTTCCATTAATGCATTACATGGACAAATGGTTACACACTGTCCGCAGCCTACACAAGATGAGTTATTGATTTCCGTTCCTTCATCCCAGATTACCCGAGGCCGTTCTGCTTCCCAGTCGATGGACAGCGTCTCGTTGACCTGAAGGTTTTGGCAGACTTCGACACATTGCCCGCAGGCGATGCATTGATTGGCATCATAGCGGTAAAATGGATGGGACATATCGACGGCACCCAATTCCACTTTCGGTGTGTAAGGATATTTTTGGTGTTCAATTTCCATTAATTCTGCTGTGTTATGCAGTTTGCAATTTCCGTTATTATTATCACATACAGTGCAGTATAAAGAATGGTTTTCCAGGATCCGGTCCATGGCCTCGGTTTGGGCTTCTTTGGCCTTCCTTGAGTCCAAGGCTATATCCATGCCGCTCACTGCTTTTGTCGAACATGACCGGACGAGTTTCCCATTAACTTCGACGATGCATGTGTCGCATGTTTGGATCGGGTCCACCTCAGGAACATAACAAATCTGTGGATGAGCTATCTCATTTTGGTTGATGACCTCCAGTATTGTAGCTCCTTCATTAGCGGTATAATCCTTCCCGTTGATTTTGATGGTGATGTTTGAATCGATCATTATATTTCCCCCTTTTATAGCCAAAAAGACGCAAAAAAACCACCATGATTACACCTCCGGCTCTGAACGGAAATGTAGGTCATGGTGGAATAGTTTAATAGCAAAGCTTGCCAATATACCAATCCATACCATAATGGATAATGTTAAAAAAGATAGGACACAACAGTACACTATTATGCTCCCAACTTTCATCAATGATATTATACCTTTAATTATTAAAAGAAACAATCCTGGAAAGAGGTTATCATTCCCAAATCCCTTTCGTTTTTCTTCGCGTTGATTTATGATAAGAAAATTGAGAACTTAATTTTCTTGAATTGGAGTGACGCAACGGTGTCTAAAGTTATCCATGAATTCAATGATATGATTCGTAAGCTTCGCAAGGAACTATTCGGTAAAGGACCGGAACGCATACACACGGTTTTCGTGGAAAATATGGCCGTTTCCACGTTATATGGGAATTTGACTCCTACGGAAATGTTCATATCAAGATCAGAGGAAGGACGGGATATGGTCCATTCTGCACGAACCAAAATGGTTCAGGATGTATATTCGGAGAGTCCTCCTGATGGAATGGAAGAACTGGTTGGAGCTAAACTGCTCCATTTGTTTTCAGACATCAAAATCAAAGAAAACATAGCGATTTCCGTATTCGTATTTGATAAGAATATAGCGGACAAACTCAACGGGCATTGACCATGTTCCTTACATATTGGTCAATTGGCTCCTGGATATTAAAAGGAGTGGGAACATGAAAGCGATTGAAATCAAGAGGGACATCATCCGGATAACCAAAGGTAACATCGAGCGGACGGAAGATGCGATCGTAACGGAGCATCCCGTTACTGTCAAAATAAATGGCCGAGAATTCGTCACGATGGTTTGTACACCTGAATACATCGAGGATATGGTGATTGGTTATTTGGCTTCGGAAGGAATCATCAAAAAATATGATGAGATAAAAGAAATCTGGGTCCAGGAAAAAGAAGGCTTTGTTCATGTGAAGACGGATAAAGTGAATCCCTACTTCCAGGACTTTCAAAATAAGCGGTATATTACATCTTGCTGCGGAATGAGCAGACAAGGTTTCGTCTTTGTAAATGATGCATTGACTGCCAAGAAAATGGATCATGTTTCGGTGAAACTGACTCCTGATGACTGTTTCCGCTTGATGAAGGATTTACAAAATTCTGCCGTCACCTTCCAGAACACGGGCGGAGTCCACAATGCCGCTTTATGTGATGTCGATGGCCTCGTCTTAAGCAGGATGGACATCGGACGGCATAATGCCTTGGACAAAATATACGGCCATTGCTTGAAAAATGGTATTTCGATAAAAGGGAAGGCTATCGTGTTCAGCGGCCGGATATCATCGGAAATTCTCTTGAAGGTGGCGAAAATCGGCTGTGAACTGATACTCTCGAAATCCGCTCCAACTGAATTGGCCTTGGAGTTGGCTGAAGGATTGGGAATCACGACGGTCGGGTTCATTCGCAATGATTCACTGAATATCTACACATGCCCTGAAAGAATTCAATTGAATGACTGAGCGTCCTCCGCTAGAAAGATGCTTATCGGAAAGTCCTGCCGGTTTGGCCTGGGCTTTTTTTGTATTTGTAAAAGGATATATCTAACATGCCATTTATGGTACAGTTTTTATAAAACATTCAAGGGAATGCGTATCGGGGGAAGGGGTATGAACGAAAGGGATTGGCATATCTTAAAGGTGTTGCATGAACACAAGAATATTACTAAAACGGCGCAAAGTTTATATATCTCACAACCTTCTTTAACGAAACGGATTCAACAAATAGAGAAGGAATTCAATCTAAAGATTGTGGAGCGGGGAACAAGGGGAGTGCAGTTCACCCCTCAAGGGGAATATTTGGCCATCTGTGCAGATGAGATGCTGATCAGGCTCCGGCAGATAAAAGAGACAGCATTCAATATGGGTCAGGAAATCAGTGGAACATTACGGCTGGGTGTTTCCAACTATATTACGCTGCATAAATTGCCAGGCCTGCTGAAATTATTTCGTGAGCGATTTCCTAAAGTGGATTTCCATGTGACAACTGGATGGAGTAAAGAAGTGCTGAACCTCATTTATAACGAAGAAGTGCATGTCGGGATTGTTCGGGGGGACTATCAATGGTCAGGATCAAGGCATCATCTTTTTGAGGAAACGATTTGTATTGCTTCCAAGGAAGAAATCGAAGTCCAAAACCTGCCTTTCCTGCCGAGGATCGATTATGGGACAGATGCTCTTTTGAAAACAATGATCGATAACTGGTGGAGAGACAATTTTTCTGGACCTCCTTTGGTGGGGATGGAAGTGGACAAAGGTGATACATGCAAGGAAATGGTCAGGAATGGCCTGGGATATGGCATCCTCCCCAGTGTTTTATTGGAGAAAGACCAAAATCTCCGACAAATGGACATTAAGGATAAGCAAGGTAATCCCCTTATCAGGAATACGTGGATGTTATATCATGAAAAGTCGCTGGAATTAAAGCTGGTCAAGGAGTTTGTCAAATTTGTCAAAGGCGTCGATTTCATGAGGGATATTTAACTGGAAGCGCAGAAACCTCTGTGCTTTTTTTTGTCATTCCTTTTTCGAATGGATAACGATAATTTATTGGTATTTTAATTATGGTTATTACGGCATTATGATAGATGGGAGATGTAAATCATCAGGAATTTGCCTAAGGAATGGAGAGGAAGTCAAGTGAGTGTCCTGTTTCTGATCGTATTGAATGTCATTGTACCGGTTTTTTTCCTTATAGGGGCGGGGGCCATCCTTCATCGTAAATTCAAGCTGGATATGAATACACTGTCTAAATTGAATCACTTCCTGCTCATGCCCGCCATTAGTTTTGTCAATATCTATCAAAGCAAAATGGGCGGGGGGATGATCGTTCAGATATTCAGCTTCCTTGCTCTTCAAGCAGTAAGCCTCATCATCGTTAGTACAGTGATTGCTAAACTAGCCAGGTTTGATCAAAGCCTTTCGGCCACGTTTAAAAATAGTGTAGTCCTGAATAACTCGGCCAATTTCGGGTTACCGGTCAGTCAGATGGTTTTTAATGGAAATCCTCTTGGCCTGTCGATCCAAGTCATCGTGATCATTTTTCAAAACCTGCTGACCTATACCTATGGATTGATGAATTCCGTTTCCGTCCATACAAAAAGTGCAAAGGGTGCCATTCGCGAGTTCTTGAAGAACCCCGTCATTTATGCTTTATTGCTCGGTTTAATATTACAGGCAGCTTCTTTCGAAATCCCTCTGTTCTTATGGACCCCGATTGATAATATCGCGAGTGCCTTCATAGCCATCGCCCTGATTACATTGGGTGCACAGAGTGCCTATTTGAAAATGACGCATTTCCCGCTTCCGCTTATCCTAAGCTTGGTGGGGCGATTAATACTCTCACCATCCATCGCCTTCCTGATCATCCTCATCTTGGGCTTGGAAGGGACTGTCGCTCAAGGGTTATTTATCGCAAGCTCATTTCCCACATCAAGAAACAGCGCATTATTCGCTTTGGAATATGACAACCATCCGGAGTATGCAGCACAGGCAGTCTTGATGTCGACTTTATTCAGCAGCATAACGGTAACGATGGTCGTGTATCTATCAAAAATACTATTCTAGCAGGGCTACTTAAAAGTGCAGTCTCTGACTGTAGACAAACTCGATGAAAATCAAGTTTGTCTACAGTTTAAAGTGTTTGTAAAATCGAACCGTGATTGGAACGTAGGGCACTCGCTTTCCGTGGGCGGTCCGGGAGCCTTCTCGGCGTTCTTTACGCCTGCGGGGTCTCCCTTGGACACGCATTTCCCGCAGGAGTCTCGCACCTTCCGTTCCAATCACTTTGTTTAATTTAGATAGAACCCCTTTTGTCTACAAACTGGGACTGCTCTGAAGGAGCAGTCTTTTCCCCCTTTTCCTTCGAGAAAAACTTTATGGACAATATGGAGGTTTTGGAATTTATGCATTTTAGTTGGGCAATCAGTGAAAACGAAGATATTTTTGTAGAATTAAGAAAACGCTTTCAAAAGGGGGATTATTACTATGTTTTCTTGTAAAAAGATTTCAGCGGTACTATTGGCAGGTTCGTTAGCTTTAAGTTTAGGTGCATGCAGCAGTTCGGGTACATCAGGAGAAAAGAAAGAAGATACAGGTTATCCGAAAAAAGCGATAACAATCGTTGCTCCATCGGGCGCAGGCGGAGGATGGGATTTAACCGCCCGTTCATTTACAAAGGTTTTGGGTGAGACAAAACTGGTGAACCAGCCATTGACCGTCGAAAACAAACCCGGTGGCGGGGGCGCTGTCTTCATGGCGGATTATGCAACACAGCAAGCGGATAACAATGATATGCTGTTCGTGAATTCACCGCCTGTCATCATCAATAACCTTAAAAAAGAAGGCAACAGTCCTTATGGATATAAAAATACAACTCCTTTGGCGCAGCTGACAAAGGATTATGGGGCGATAGTGGTAAAGGCGGATTCTGAATTCAAGGATTTGAAATCAGTGCTCGAAGCGGTAAAGAAAGACCCGCGTAAGTTGACCTTTGCAGGGGGATCGGCTCCGGGATCCATGGATCATTTGATTTCCATTCTTCCAGCCTATGAATATGGCCTGAATCCAACTGAACTTAAATACGTCTCGTACGACGGCGGCGGGGAAGCGATTACGGCATTGCTTGGCGGAAATGCGGATGTGATCGGAACGGATGCATCCAGTGTCAGGGAATTTTTAAAAGCAGGAAAGATTAGAGTGTTGGCCGTTACCTCGAATGAACGTTTAGGTGGAGATCTAAAGGACATACCGACGGCAAAGGAACAGGGTGTTGATGCTGAATTCACGATTTGGAGAGGCGTTTTTGGACCCAAGAATATGTCTGGTGAAGCGAAAACCTTTTGGGACGGAACCATTGAGAAGCTAGTTGAAACTTCTGAATGGAAAAAGGAAGTGGAAGTGCAAGGATGGGAACAAGAATATAAAAATAGTGAAGAATTCAGCAAGTTTTTAGAAGAACAGGAGAAACAGGTGCAGCAATTGTTAGAAGCTTTGGGCATGGAAAAATAAAGAGAAGAAGGAGGTGCATTCACCTTCTTCTTATTTTCTGAAATGGAGGGATTATGATGGATGTTAAATTTGATCGCTTTGCTTCTGTAGCCTTTCTGGCTGTCGGAGTGCTGTTCATGATAGGAAGCAGGAAACTGGCCACTTCTTCTTATGGAAGTTCGGTAGGACCGGACATTTTCCCTTTTGTATTGGGGCTCGTTCTTTCTCTTTTAAGTGTTCGCCTGTTCTATGAGGCATTTCGGGGCAAGGGGCAGGAATCACATAAGGAAAAGCTGCAATATAAATCCTTTATCATCATTCTGCTCTCCACCTTGATTTATATTTTGACATTGGAAACGATAGGATATGTCATTACGACCTTTTTGTTTTTATTTGTTTGCTTTCAAACGATGGAACGAAATAAGTGGGTGAAATCGCTCATCATTTCCGCAGGGTTTTCCGGGATCATTTATTATTTATTCGTGAATGTACTAAAGGGAACACTGCCGGGTTGGCCAATCTGGTTTTCATAAAAGGAAGGGGGATGTGAAGTGGGCACTTTTGATTATTTAATGCATGGATTTGAAACGGCACTAACTTGGTATAACATACTTTTTGCATTTGTCGGAGTATTGATCGGTACGGCTGTCGGTGTTTTGCCGGGGATCGGGCCGATGAGCGGTGTGGCTCTTTTAATTCCGGTAACCGCTTCGATTACAGGTGGGCTTCCTCCAGAGCAAGCGGCCACAAGCGCCATCATTTTACTTGCAGGTGTTTATTATGGAGCGATGTATGGAGGGTCGACAACTTCGATCCTATTGAATACACCTGGGGAATCTTCTTCAGTCGTCACCACATTGGATGGCTACCAAATGGCGAAGAAGGGAAGAGCCGGGAGTGCTTTATCCATTTCGGCAATCGGTTCCTTCGTCGGAGGGATAGTCACCCTTATCGCCATGATTGCCTTGGCTCAGCCATTATCGACGATTGCCATCAAGTTCGGTCCGGCGGAGTATTTTTCGCTCATGCTTCTAGGGTTGGCTGCAGTCAGCGGCCTCGCGGGAAAATCCGTAACCAAGGCACTGATCATGACGGTTTGCGGTTTGTTGATCGGGACGATAGGCATCGATAATGTATCCGGGATCGCCCGATTTACATTCGACATTCCTTGGCTGTATCAAGGGGTCGAATTCCTGACGATCGCCGTTGGTCTGTTCGCCCTTGGAGAAGTATTCAAGACAATCTTGGAAAAGGACGAGGATGATGGGGAAATTGCAAAAATCAATAATTTGATTCCTTCCAAAGAAGAATTCAAGGAATCCGCGGGGCCGATTGCGAGGGGGTCGCTCTTAGGTTTCTTTGTAGGAATCCTGCCGGGTGCAGGGGCCACTCTTGCTTCTTTCTTCTCATACCTTATGGAAAAACGGATTTCAAAAAAACCTGGGAGATTCGGTACAGGGGCGATCGCTGGTGTGGCCGGTCCTGAAACGGCCAATAACGCGGCTTCTGGCGGAGCGATGATACCACTATTGACGCTGGGAATTCCAGGTTCCGGTACAACGGCGATTTTAATGGGTGCGCTCATGATGTACAATGTTCAGCCAGGTCCATTATTATTCGAGGACCATCCCCAGGTGGCTTGGGGACTTATCGCCAGTATGTTCATCGGGAATCTGATGCTCCTGATCCTTAATCTCCCACTCGTTAAGGTTTTTGCGAAAATCATTGAAACGCCAAAGAAGTATTTGATTCCGATCATTATCGCGATTTCGATTTTTGGTGTTTATGCGGTACAAGTATCGACTTATGATTTATTGCTATTACTAGGATGCGGGATCTTGGGATATTTCTTAAGTAAAAATGATTATCCAATCGCCCCGTTGGTATTAGGACTGGTTTTAGGACCGATGATAGAAAACAATATGCGCAGGGCACTGACGATATCCGATGGGGATTACAGTTTGTTTTTCACTCGGCCTCTTTCGCTGACATTCCTGATCGTAACGGCATTATGGCTGCTCATTCCGGTTTTACTTAAGAAGAGAGGGAAGGATGTTGTCATCAATATTGAAGGTTAATCGATATTTTCTGAATGTTGTGAAATAACCCCTTTTTTAAAGGGGTTATTTTTTATATGATGTAAGTAGAGGTGATTGAATGCGTTTACACACCAAGTTGATGCTCGGCATTTGTACGTTAATCATCTTAATGGGTGGAATCTTTGAAGTTATTTTCATAAATATCCTGGAAAATAATCTGAAGCAGGAAACAGGGGAAAAAGCATTGTCGGTTGCCCAGACCATTTCTTTGCTGCCTGAAATTAAACAAGCTTTTCGAACGGATAATCCTTCTGTAATCATCCAGCCCATCGCGGAAAGAATTCGCAGGCAGATCGATGCGGAATTCATAGTAATAGGTGATGAGAACGAAACACGGCTGTCCCATCCAGATCCCGGCTTGATCGGAAAGAAAATGGTTGGGGGAGATAACGCCGAGGTTTGGGATGGGAAATCCATCATCACGGAGTCCACTGGCACATTGGGACCTTCCATAAGGGGGAAATCCCCGATAATCGCCAATGAAAAGGTCATTGGTGTCGTCTCAGTTGGCTACCTACAGGATGATATTGAAAAAGAAGTGTCCAGTATACAAAGAAAAATCGTCTTGATCATCTCTTTTATATTAATCGGCGGTTTGTTGGTAGCCTTTTTCATTTCATTCAATATAAAAAAAGCGATATTGGGTCTGGAGCCGAAAGAGATCGCCTGGATGTTTCAAGAGAAGCAGGCCATTTTGGAATCCATTCATGAAGGCATCATTGCCATTGATGTTCATGGGAAAATCACGGTCGTCAATGAAACGGCGCATAAAATCCTTCATATCCCTAAAGATGTCAAACTTCGCGGGCAAAAAATCGAAGAAGTCATAACGCATACACATTTGCTTGATGTAGTAAGCACGGCGCGGGCCGAATATGACCAGGAATTCATGATTGACGGTGAAGTTTTTTTGGCAAGCCGGATCCCCATCTTGAATCGACAGGGTGAAATCATCGGTGCAGTTGCAAGTTTGAGAAATAAATCGGAACTATCCAATCTCCTTCAAGAACTGTCACATGTAAAGGCGTATGCAGAAGGACTGAGGGCCCAGACGCATGAATATTCCAATCGGCTTTATACACTGCTAGGCTTGATTCAACTCGGTTCATATAAAGAAGCAATGGAGTTCATATCGAAGGAAGTCGATGTCACCCAAGGCTTCATTCACTTTCTGATGAAGGAAGTACCTGATCCGGTTATTGCCGGGTTCATCTTAGGGAAGGTAAGTTTAGCAAGCGAGCTGAAAATTGACTTTACCATCGATAGAGAAAGCAGCTTTAAAGATATTCCGTCCGAAATAGATCGGGATTTATTAGTGACGATCATCGGCAATCTCATCAATAATGCCTTCGAAGCTGTACGGGAAAACGAGAGGGAGGAAAAAAGGGTATCGTTGTTCGTCACGGACTTGGGTAAAGAGTTGATCATAGAGGTTGAAGATAATGGAAAAGGGATGAACTCAGATGTTACCGAACTGATTTTCCGGAACGGTTTTACGACGAAAAGCCATCAAACCAATTCAGGTATAGGCTTGAGCCTTGTTCAGGAAGCAATTGATGGATTAGGGGGGTATATCACTTTTACGACGAAAGAAGGGGAATATACGATCTTTACCGTAGCTATACCAAAAAACAGAGGGGGATTAAATGATGGCCAATCGCGATATAGAAGTTCTGATCGTCGAAGATGACCTGCGGATTGCCGAGATACAAAAGCTATTCATCGAAAAGCTTGAGGGATTTCAAACGATCGGAATCGCGTCAAGCTATGACGAGGCTAAAAGCTTCATTGAAATCATTCAGCCGGATCTATTGCTGCTCGATATGTATTTTCCGGATATGAATGGGCTCGATATCCTGAAAGAAATCAAGCAGCAAAGCAAACAAATGGATGTCATCATGATAACGGCGGCTAAAGAAATCGAAAAAGTCCAGGAAGCCATCAAGATCGGCATATTTGATTATATAATCAAGCCTGTAGCATTTGAACGTTTCAAGCAGTCCTTACGCCGATATCAAGAGTATCACATTAAACTGTCTGAATTGGAAAAGGGCAATTTCCCCGTAACGCAGCAACAGGTGGATAAGCTTTTGCGAAAGGAAATGAAAGAAAAAGAGAGGGAACAAACTTCACTGCCAAAAGGAATCGATCGGATGACTTTGGAGAAGGTGATGGTTGTGTTGGGGAAATCCTCCCCGGGGTTAACTGCAGAAATAGTGGCGAAGGAAATCGGGGTGAGCAGGACAACGGCAAGGCGGTATCTGGAGCACTTGATGTCAGAGGAAAAAATTGATGCCGATTTAACATATGGCACAGTAGGACGTCCTGAACGGGTTTATGCCATCAAGACATAATGGGTTCGCCAAGTGGCGGATCTTTTTTAATGTGTTTGATCGAACGACTGGTTCTCACCACGAACATCATCTTATTCCAAGTTCAAAAACAAATAAAAAATGAATGTACAAGTCTTCAAAAAAATAAAAGGTTCACCAAAAAAACAGTCAATTCCCATTGGATGGTTTTTTGATGAAACTCCTTAGTATATACTAGGATAAAAAGAAATAGAGGCGGCGCCATGCAAAGTTGGTATCATATCTTTCCGAAAAACACAGGGCTGAGCCCTTATGTCTGGATCATTTTTTGTATCCTTCCTTTTTATTTCATCTTCAAATCCTCTTCGATGTTGGAGATAGTCTTTGGAATCGTCATGATCATTTTGTTTTTCATATCATATGGTCTCTCATTCGTTTCGAAGGGATGGCCCGTATACGTATGGACGGCGATACAAATAATCATATCCATATCGATGACCATATTTTTCAGCTACATTTACTTTTCACTTTTTTTAGCATTCTTTATTGGGAATGTTCAAAATAAGGTTGGCTTTTTCGTCTTATATTCGATCCAGCTATTGGCTACCATCGTGTCTGTCAATATTGGCTTCATCATGAAAGACCCTACCTTCTTTTCTCAATTTCCCTTTATGCTCATTTGTGTGGTAGGCGTGATCCTTCTTCCTTTCAACACGTATAATCGGAACAAACGGGGCATGCTGGAAGAACAATTGGAGGACGCTCATAAAAGAATATCAGAACTTGGTAAAATGGAAGAACGTCAGCGGATTGCCCGTGACTTACATGATACACTTGGCCAAAAGCTGTCTTTGATTGGCTTGAAAAGTGACCTTACAGGGAAATTGATCGATTTGAATCCGGAGATGGCCAAGAAGGAAATCAAGGATATCCGTCAAACGGCGAGGACGGCACTCAAGGAAGTACGTGAAATGGTGTCGGAAATGCGTGGGGCCAAGCTAAGCGATGAAATCATCCGGGTCAAGCAAATATTGAAAGCGGCAGAGATAGAATTCAAATTGGAAGGCACCACGGAATTGCAAGATACCCCATTGCTTGTTGAAACGGTTTTGAGCATGTGCTTGAAGGAAGCCGTGACCAATATCGTCAAACATAGCGGTGCCGACTGCTGTAATATCGTCATCGAAGAATTACAAACAGGAGTGACGATCACCGTACAGGATAATGGAGTGGGTCTTTCGCATAGATCAGAGTATATTAAAGGCAATGGGCTTCAAGGTATGAAAGAAAGGCTCGAATTCGTTAATGGCAGCCTGGATATTAAATCAACAGATGGAACGACACTTTATATAAGGGTTCCGAATGCTATAAAAAATAATGGATAGGTGGGATTAACTTGATTCGAATCGTAATTGCCGAAGATCAACGGATGCTGCTTGGCGCGCTAGGTTCCATCCTTGATTTGGAAAGTGACATGGAAGTTGTAGGAAAAGCGAGCAATGGGGAAGAAGCAATGAATCTCGTCAATCAATTAAAGCCGGATATCTGCATAACCGATATTGAAATGCCAGTTAAAACCGGGCTCGATGTAGCGGAGGAGATCAAGGATCAGGGCCACCAATGCAAAGTCATCATTTTGACCACCTTTGCACGTCCTGGGTATTTTGAAAGAGCAAGAAAGGCCGAGGTAGGCGGATATCTTCTGAAGGATAGCCCCAGTGAGGAACTGGCGAACTCGATCCGTGTCATCATGGATGGGCGGCGCATTTATGCTCCTGAGCTGGTGGATATGGCTTTCGAAGAAGAAAACCCTTTGACTGAACGAGAGTGCCAAGTGCTCAAATTGATCGCAGATGGTAAGACCACAAAGGAAATCGCAAGCCAGCTTTACCTGTCCAATGGAACGGTCCGTAATTATATATCAGTCATCCTTGATAAATTGGATGTAAGCAACCGCGTTGAAGCGATTGTAAGATTCAAGGAAAAGGGCTGGTCAAAGGATTGATCAAAATGTAAATCCTGGCCGCTTCGCAAATCAAAAAAGCACAGCGTCACGATTGTAATATGGTATATTAATTTTTATTACATAGTAGGAAGGGGATGACCATTATGCAAAAGGCTACATTTGCTGGAGGCTGTTTCTGGTGCATGGTGACACCATTTGAAGAACAACCGGGGATTGGGGGAATCGTATCCGGTTATACGGGAGGACATGTTGAAAACCCGACTTACGAGGGAGTGAAGACGGGAACTACGGGGCATTATGAAGTCGTTGAAATCACTTTCGATCCTCAGTTATTTCCTTATGAAAGATTGCTGGAACTATATTGGCAACAAATCGATCCAACCGACGATGGCGGTCAATTCCATGACAGAGGAAGCCAATATCGGACGGCCATCTTCTATCATGATGAAGCTCAAGAGAAACTGGCCCTTGAAGCGAAAGAAAAGGTGGCAGCCAGCGGGAAGTTCCAGAAACCGATCGTAACGGAAATCCTTCCGGCCCAAACCTTTTATCCTGCCGAAGAATATCATCAAGGCTATCATAAAAAAAACAAAGATGATTATAAAGCGGACCGTGCGAAATCGGGACGCGATGAATTCATTGGCCAGCATTGGAACGGTGAATGAACTGGATCATTATAAAAAATATTGGACCGGCATGAGTGTCACAAATTTCTTCATCAAATGAGGTTTCATTAAACAATGAAAAACCCAAAGTGTAACCATTTCTTAATCAAAGTTAGGGATGAGCCAGCCTACAGTTTTTTAAAAAAACAATCCAGTTGATTGGAACGGAAGGTATGAGACTCCTGCGGAAAAAGCGTGTCCAAGGGAGAACCAGCAGGCGCAAAGAGCGCCGAGGAGGCTCCCGGACCGCCCGCGGAAAGCGAGTGCCTGGAGAGGAAATCAACGTTCTGGCTGTTATCAAAAATCCGCTCCCTTTTCGCCGACTGTCTGCCAAGCCGCATTAAAGCAAGCGGCAGTATGGTCCCGGCAAGCCAGTTATTCGGGGTGAGAACGTTCCAACCCCCATTTTGTCGACAAACTGTGACTATGGAAATATTCCATAGTCTTTTTATTATGGTTAACCATTATTTAGATAAAGGGCATCTCTGTATGAGTCCGGCATGAACTTTACACATCCGTTTTTTTTTGACCTTTTAAAAGCACAGAAATTTAATTCATTATTTCTTGGGATTTTTAAACGGAGGGGTCAATTTCTCATGATATTTTCATATTTCTTCAGTACACTAAGGGGTAGGTGGTGATGATCATGAATAAAAGAATTTTAATAATAGAAGATGAAGAAAAAATTGCGAGGGTTCTCCAGCTGGAACTTAATCATGAGGGTTATCAGACTGAATCGGCTTTTACCGGAAAGACAGGTCTGGAAAGGGCAGAAGCCGAAGAGTGGGATTTAATCTTATTGGATGTGATGCTGCCCGAGTTGAATGGCATAGAAGTACTTAGGCGTTATCGGAAAAAGAATGTATCGACACCGGTCATCCTTCTGACCGCTAGAGATGCTGTGCCAGACAAGGTGAATGGCCTGGACCATGGTGCGAACGATTATGTAACGAAACCGTTTGAAATTGAAGAGCTGCTGGCACGGATCCGTGCTTGTTTCCGTACCAATGTACGGGAGAGCCAATCAGAAGGGGAAGTGGATGAACTAAAGATCCATGATCTGAAGTTGAACCTTGGTACTAGGGACATTCACAGGCAAGGCAAAAGGATTGAGCTGACTTCCCGCGAGTTCGATTTGCTGGTTTATCTTTTGCAAAATAAAAATCAAGTACTATCAAGGGAGCAAATCCTGACACATGTATGGGGTTATGACTTTGCAGGTGATACGAATGTGGTTGATGTGTATATCCGTTATTTGCGCAAAAAGATAGATTATCCCTTTGAGCTGCAGCTCATCCATACTTACCGCGGTGTAGGTTACAGCTTGAAGGAGCCAGCATGAAGATTCGGACGAAAATCCAATGGTATTCCAGTCTTTTTTTAAGCGTCATGCTTATATTGTTGAGTATCATCGTTTTAATCGCCTTCCTTTGGATATCGTTAGAGAGGGAACGGGACCTGCTTGAAGATCAAGCTTCATTAATCGAAGAAAATATCGTGACGAAAGATTTGATTTCCGGTGATTCCGATTTAATGGAGCCGTATATCCCGGACGATGGAATGGTGCGGATATTCGACACTGATGGAAGGCTGGTAAAATCATTTACGGATGAAGAGGACCTTAAGGGGCTTGCGTTTAAAGCCATTAACGAGAAAGGATATGATTTTGCCAAAGCTGACGGTGAATATGTATTGACCTACCGTTATCCTTATCCTGATGAAGGGAAGAAGCTAGGGATGATCGAGGTCACACAGCCTCAGGATACCCTCCTTGATAATTTATCGACGCTTGCCCTCGTTTTGGGCGGTGCATCCCTTTTTGTCATTCTGTTATCCATTCTTGCCGGTAAGTGGCTGTCCAACCTGATCCTCAAACCGATATCGATCATGAGCGGAACGATGAAGGATATTGAGAAAAGCGGGGAATTCAAACGGATACCGCTATCGGATCAATCAAAGGACGAGCTGCAGGTGATGGGAGCGGCATTCAACAGGATGATGGAAAGGCTGGAGCGGAATTATAACCAACAGCAGCAATTCCTTTCAGATGCTTCACATGAATTGAAAACACCGATTACGGTCATCGAAAGCTATTCCTCCCTATTGAAACGCTGGGGAATGAAGGATGAGGCGATTCAGGAAGAGGCAGTGGAGGCAATCCATCATGAAGCCGTCCGGATGAAAAAGCTGACGGAACATCTTTTGCAGGCAGCTTCCCAAATGGAACCTTCAGAAGATGTGGAAGGGAAAATAGAACTCATTTCGTTTTGTGAAGGGATTGCCCAAACATTCAGAAGGACGGGAAATCGTGAAATAACGATAGAATCAGAGTTTAAGGAAATATATGCAATGACCATTTCCAGTAAGCTTGAACAGGTGATCGTCATCCTATTGGACAATGCAATGAAATACAGTGAATCAAGTATACAAATCATGATAAAGCGGCAAGGCGATGAGATTCTCATCGGTGTGAAAGATCATGGCGCAGGGATATCACCAGAACATCTCCCACATGTATTTGACCGTTTTTATCGCGTCGATGCATCGAGGGCTAGGAAAACGGGAGGCAATGGACTCGGGCTATCCATCGCCCGAACGCTTGTCGAGTCATTCAACGGTAAATTGGAGATTCAAAGCGAAGTGGGTGAGGGAACGTTGGCGACTCTTACTCTTTCTCATCAAATTCTAATCTAACGCTCATGTTCATTTCATGAAGGGTGCTTATTATTAAGGTAACAACTTAAAGGAGGAATTCATTCATGAAAAAACAGTGGAGTACGATTAAAGAAGGTATCATTCAAAGGAAAAAGGTAATCATGACAGTATCCATAGCTTCCGTATTGCTTTTCGGCGGTGCTGCTGGAACGGCGGTATATGCAGTCAATAAGGGTAACCTATCCGAAGATGAGGCTGTCAAAATGATTTCAGAAAAACTAGGCGGGGAAGTTATTCAATTTGAAAAGGATTGGGACCAGCCGATGACTTATGAAATGACCGTAAAAACGAAAGAAGGCTATCAAGACGTTGACGTTGATGCTGAAAAAGGGGAGATTCTTTCTCAGGAGATGGAAGACGGTGACGATGAGGATATGAGCACACAACAAGCTGTGGAAACTGCAAAAGTAAGCAGTGATCAAGCTGAAAAAATTGCCTTGAAAGCGGTGGATGGTCAAGTGACGGATGTGGAGCTGGATTCAGAGAATGGCACCCTTGTGTACGAGCTGGAAATAAAACAAGGACAAAAGGAATATGATGTAGTGGTGGATGCCACCACGGGAAAAGTATTGAAAAACCAGTTGGATGATTAATCAATATGTCATATCGATAGTAATCTGTGATATATGAATGATTTTGAACTGAAGTATATGAAAGGATTTGCCAAGTGGCAGATCCTTTTTTAATTCCCAAGACAGTTGGGAAGTGAAGATTCCTCACATTCATCCTTTACAATCATGCATAAACTAATTGAAATTCCACCCATCAAACCACCTCCAGTAACAGCATATTAGTTCCTGCCAGCAGTAGTGTTTGGAGATGTTGCTTAAAGATATAAATGATTAAGAAGGAATTAAAAAGAGGAATCGCGAATAGGGGCAAAAGGAATCTTATTCAATGGGGGAAATGCAATGGGAAATTTGGAATTGGCACTATCATTAAGGGGAAAGAAAGAATTCGAAAAATCCACTCGATTATTGATGGATCTTGCAAAGCAAAATCCCGGCGATGCAGTCATACAGTATCAGTGTGCCTGGAGTTTGGATATTCTTGGACTTGAGGTAAAGGCGGTGCCCTATTATGAAGCGGCACTCATATTAGGTTTGCCGGAGGAGGATGAAAAAGGGGCCTACCTAGGGTTGGGGAGCACATATCGCACCATAGGGGAATATGAAAAATCAAGAAAGACATTGGAATCTGGGCTGGCGAAGTTTCCTGAGGATAAGGCTTTATTAGTATTCAGGGCCATGGCATTTTATAATTTGGGCCAACATGATCTTGCAATGGAATCTCTATTGAAGATAATTGCCGAAACCTCTAACGATCGAGAAATACAATCTTATGCTAAGGCCATAGAATTCTATAGTGATAAACTGGATAAAGTTTTCACATAATAGTGATCATCCCCAAACTATCCACAAAGCCTGTATAAAACAAGTCATTCTTACATATCCGAAATGAATTAATCAACCAATATAACGGGGAATTTCTTGTATTTAGCACTTTTACGGATACATGAATGTGGATAACCTCGGATTGTGGATAACTTTTCGGTGTTATTCACTACTTTTCCACAGGTAATCCACATATTCACCTTTATATGATAAAAAATACTGGCGATTAAGCCTTCAGGAATTTTTTATTGTAATGACTCAATGCTAAAAGGGGATAAATATAGCGATAGCCATGATAATGGATATACAAAAAATCTGCCATTCCCTGGCCTGCAGGATAATCATTGGTCCAGCTTTCTTGTTGACCTGCACGGATGAGATAGGCAATGCCTTTTTCGATTTGGGCTGTCGGCTTTTCGGATGCCGTTATCAAAGCATCCACAGCCCAAGCTGTATGTGTCAGTGTACTTTCTCCGAGGGGGATATATCGTTGCTTGATATCACTGTAACAAGATTCACCCCAGCCGCCATCTTCATTTTGAATTTTCTTCAACCAAGTTAAGGCTTTTTGGATGGATGGATGTCCAGTGGCATGCCCTGCTGCCTTCATGCCGGTCAGTGCAGCCCATGTGCCATATAGATAACAGATGCCCCAGCGCCCATACCAGGAGCCATCACGCTTCTGGTCTTCCAATAGCCAATTCACCGCTCTTTTACTGACTTCTTCCGGCTTCTTCATATTTGTATAGTTCCCCAGAAATTCCAGCGTTCTTCCTGTCAGATCAGCAGTAGAAGGGTCAGTCAGGAGATATTTTGAACCCTCTATAGGAAGAAGGTGCAGCCATTTATGGTCGTTATTCCGTTCGAAGGCTGGAAATCCGCCATCATCATTTTGCATGGAAATCGTGAAGGAGACACCGCGCTGCCAGCTGTCCCGATTATCCGGTTTTGCTTGCAATTGCTTAGCCAGCGCCCGCAGTGAGGCGGTCGTATCATCGACATCCGGATTCATGGTATTTAAATCCGAGAACCCCCAGCCGCCAGGAATTGTGTCAGGATTATGGATCAGCCAGTCTCCATACATATAATGCTGACGTGACAGTAAGTACTGATTGGCAGCCTTGACGGTTGGGTCATTGAAAGGGATGCCCGCTTCTTGAAGGGCGTAGCTTATTAATGAGGTATTCCAAACATGGGGCGTCGTGAATTGGATATGTGTGTGTCCCTCAATGGAACAGGCCATCCCCTTCAGACCGGCAATGGCTTTAAGAATCACTGGATCCCTTTTCGAATATCCAATTGAAAGGAGGGCAAAGATCATGAAAAAGGTAGAGCCGAAATAATTGTACAGTGTCCCGTCTGGTTCCAGCCTGTCGAGCATGAACCTTTTCGTTGAATCCAAGGCCAAGGAATGCAAATAATCCGGATAACCAATCAAGGTTTTGACGCCTGTTTGAAGTTTGGAGAAGAAAGAACGATATTCTTCGGTACGGTACTCTTCCCACACTTGCTCTTCGGAACTGTCCTCCCTTGTTTGAAATAAATCTTTTAAACTTGGCGTGTCCGGGGTCTTGATCTGAAACCTTTTATGGCCAAGCAATAGCAATGGAATCATGTTGACCCTCCCATATACGGAAAGATCATAAATGCTGACGAAAAAGGTCGGGGGCAGTAAGACCACTTCGAGAGGAATGGGGAATAGGCGCGGCCATTGATATTGTCCGGTGACAGTAAGCATCATTTTCGTTAACAGTTTGGCCTGTTTGATGCCACCCTTGGAAAGAATGAATTGTTTGGCTTTCCTCATATGGGGATGATTCTTATTGCGGAGTCCGCTAAAAAGAAGGCCATAGTAAGCCTCGATCGTAACCGTAACATTGCCGTCCTTCTCGTCTTGGAAAAGTTTCCATGACCCGTTTTCAGTCTGCTTGCTTTCGATTCTTTTTACCAAAGCCTCTATAAGTGGAGTATCTTCCATATCTAAAATTTTCAATAATATGATCATATAGGCATCTGTCGTTATCCCGGTGTCAAAGGGATAATTCCACGAACCATCAGCGGATTGGTCTTGTTTCAAGCGATGAACAAGGCGATTGATTTCCAATTGTACATGTTGGTTCAATGACTTTCCTCCTCTAAAAACACATTTCCGTTTATATGTATATTCAAAACTTGTCGTTGCATTCAAGAAATCATGTCAGGCGCATCGTCCCACATGAAAAGGAGGGGGGGAACTGAAAACGCTTTGGCAATGAAAGCTGGATTTTTGTGGTTGGTTATGCGGAGCTTCTTAATAAGCAAAATAAGAAATGGTTCGCTCAGGCAGCCCGTATTGTCCTTAATAAAATCGTTCCATTTTTTGAGGAAGAGCAGCAAATTGTACCTCCTAAAAGGATGCTGTTTAATCATGAGAGCAGTGTGTATGCTTTGAATTAGATTTTGAGATGCAATTCTAGGGTAGTCATCATAGTTTTATAGACTGGGTTCTTTAAATGTTATCCTTTTTATTAGAATTATAGCCTTTAGGCTATTCTTATCCTTTAAGGTTTTATTGACATGGTAGTACTTCCTCAAAGGTACAGAAAAATGAATTCACCTAAGCCTAGCTCTTGTTGATAATGTACAGTTAAATATAAATTGTGCCGTATTTTGTTACTTTTCATCATGATTTCGCATTTTAGATACACTGATACGTATATGCCTTTTAATATAGTATTCTTTCATATGGAAGGATATTATTGGAGATGAAATGAAAGAGGGGTATCCCCGCTTTTTGGTCAGAAAGGAATGCGCCTTTAAAGGCATCAAACCCAGAATTATTTTGGCAATATTTCGAGAACAAGACATCTCCGAAAGAAGTAGTGAATAAATGGAACAGGCATAGATCACGGCCTAAGTGTCCGATATCAGTAGGGTTCATTTTGGAAAGTTGTAGGGTTTGATCAAAGAGGGTATGTTTTAAATCACCCAACCCGAACTATGCGAGGAATTCGGGTTGGTATTGCTACCAAATATACTGATCTTCTTCTAGTTCTCATGTTCATTAACAAGGACGATCATTAATACCAAATGGATAGATCATTTCCGGTTCTATACCTAAATTTCCATAAAAATGCTGTTCTATAAAATTTTTAATATTTATTAATTCTGAAGGAGTGGGAAAGCACGATACTTGAATGGTAGGGATATGCTCAATTAGCATATTTGTATGATCACCAACATCGGTAGAAATGAGCAAATCAAACTCCTCATATTTGAAGAGCAAATCAATACTGGATGGATCCAATGTTGAGATAGCCACTTTATTACCGTAGTGATATTTTAAAACTTCCCTAATATAATCTTTTTCGTTATAAGTTCTACACATTAACGCAACCTGTATTTTATGTTGATTCCATTTTCGAAGAACGACAGACTGCAGAAGTGAAAATATCTCTAAAACATCAAGTTTCTTAATCGTTAAAGGCACTGAAGAAAAACTTTCAATTGCCATTTCCTCAATTACTTGAAAAATTGGATTTGTTTCAAAATATGGAAGGAACTGCAACATTGAATTTCCTGAACTTTCCGTTTCAAATTCAGTTTCAACTTGTATCCTTTTGAATGTTTGGGATAAATGAAATAAAAAAATATCATCTTGTGATAGATTAAAACCAACATATTTAGAAAGACATTTTAAAAATATATCCAACGGAAAACCTTTTTTACTCCTCATTCTTTTTTTAATATAATTAATGTATTTTGATCTATTTAATGGTCGTTCCTCACTCATGATATAAATAGCAAAGAAGAGGATTTCTTGCAGTTGAATATCTCTTGATGGGCATTTGGCCATATAGTTTACCAATTCTTTCGAGAGCTCAAAATATTTACTACCCTCGTAATTATTTAAAAGATTTTTAGGAAATGAGATATAATGCCCCATGGAGACACGAAAGTTTGATATAGATAAAATCATTGTTAATCGCTGTAAGGCACCTGTTCTGCAAGACATTGAATATTTTGAAAACAGCTGTAATAAATCTGTTTGAAATTTTATCGTATCGATTGAATCATCTTTAATGGTATTAGTTCCAACTGACATAAAGTCCAAATATTGCATGATAAATCTTCTAATCTTTTTTTCATCCCCCATGACTTTAAAGGGGCTTGCAGTTAATGTAACACCTGCCTCATTAACAACTTCTTGTAATTTTTCAAGGTGACGGTATGCAGTGGAACGACTAATATAAACCGCTTGGGATATCTGGGGAATATCAACACCATCGTTCAAAAGAATTAACTTTAATGTGTGTAAATAGGAATTCTTTTCTCTTATTTGTGTTAATAAACTTTCTAATGTACCATTTTCAGGTTTAATTAGACGAACTCCAAGGTTTTCATTTTTTTTTAATATCCATCCGTCAGGGAAAATAGACTCCAGGATTTCTAAATCACGCCAAATAGTACTTCTTGAATATTCTGTTTTATCGGATAATTCAGCTATACTAATCCATTTGTTATTATTAAGTAAATGAAAAATCAAGTCTGAATAACGTTTATAAAATCGATTCATATTATCACCTATCTCGTAATCGGTTATATTCTATCCTAAACCTAAACCTAAGACTACAAAAGAATTCTCACTTTATTTCCATTCTTAACTTAGAATATTTACATCGATTCTATTATTGAGAGTAACTAAGTCCCGTTTTTTAATAGCACCTTTTCTTTCTTGAGATATTATCCTTAGAATCGGAAATTATTGTCTCGCTTTAAAGTATTTTTCTTTCTCATTAATAACTTTAAGTATGAATAATCCCCAACTTTTAAGAAGATTGTGATTATGACTGAATATGAACCAAAAAGCACTTACATAAAGTAAGTGCGTAAAACGGATTTTATCTTTTTTGTGACCTGTTAAAGGGTAGGCAGGTGATTGTTACTTTCTTTCAACCATTAACTTTCGTATTTAAAAGTCCTGATCTATTATTAAATTTTGACCCAGTTATTTTTAATCGCATGGATAACTGCTTGAGTGCGGTCATTTACTTTTATTTTTTGGAGTATTCTGCAGACATGACTTCTTACTGTCTTTTCACTGATGAAAAGTACTTCACCGATCTGGGAATTGTTTTTTCCATCTGTAAGCAATTGGAGGACTTCACATTCGCGATTTGTTAACAGGTGGAGAGGGCGACAAAGCTTTAGAGATTGCTCAAAAGCTTCATCTTCTCTTAAGTGTTTTCCAGCTAATTTTCGATATTCATTTAGTATATTGTTGATTACCTTTGAATGTAAATAAGAACCACCCTCCGCAACAAAATGCACAGCATCTATAAGTTCACTTGCGCTCATCTCTTTAAGCAGATAACCTATTGCACCGCTTTGAAGTGCTTCGGTTACATAATTTTCATCTTCACTTATGGATAAGATCATTACTTTTGCATTGGGGTTATTTTCGATTAGCCTGCGTGTTGCTTCGATTCCATTCATTTGTGGCATACTGATATCGATTATGAAAACGTCTGGCTTATATGCTTTTTCAATAGAAGCTACTTCGTTACCATCTACACCTTCGGCAATAACTTGAAAAGATTTTTCAAGTTCAAGGATTCGTTTAACCCCTTCTCGGAAAAGTTGATGATCGTCTATAATAGCAATTGTGGTAGTCATTTGGTCAGCTTCTCCTAACAATCTAATTTTCTATATTATTAAATCGTTTATTAAACCTATTCGTAACAATGAAATGAAGCAAGTGTTTAAACTCAGGATTTCTACCTGCGAATTGTCCTAAGATAGTAATTGATGAAACCTTTTCATTTATATATTTATGGAGCATCAATTAGATGCCAATTAATTTTCCCGGTATAATCGCCTATATAAACAAAAGGATCAATTTTTAACAGTATACCTTTATCTGATTCCCAGTTAATGGACACGTTTTGTTCATCTTGTGTAATCATTTCATAAACATTCGTCTCAACTCCAAGGGCCATTGTTGTTTCAATTCCATCCTCATTAACAAACTTTAATGCATCTCTCAAAAAATGCCCTTGACTATCAGAGAATTCATCCGTTAATGTTGCTGTGAGACGCCATGAACTTCCCACTCCACGGGTATCCTTCACAAGGATGTCCCAATCATTATTTCTTTTTGAATAGGTCGGTTGATTTGGTATTTGCATATTTTCAAAACTAACATTTTCAGTTACACTCATGAAACTTAATTTTCCCGTGACATTGACGGTCACTACTTCAATATTTGACTTTCGACCCGTATCATCTACAACATAGACTGTAACTTGATGCATGCCTAAAGACAATTGATCTGCCGGAATACTGTGTTGATAGTCAATGTCTTCACCTTTGTTAGTTGAATTTGAAACATTAGAAGCAAATTTTACAGGAGTATTACTATCCACTGCATAATATAAATCGACTAGATTACTATCAAGATCGTTCCAACTGCCACTAATTGTATACTCAGTGCCAAAATCAACGGGAATTTCCCGATTAGCATCCGTTAACGAAATGGCTGGGGGACTTTCAACAATGATTTTTATTGTAGCATCTGAATAAGCTCCTCCATTATCTCTTGCTATGACATGAAAGTTATTTTCTCCTAATTTTAACTGATCTGACGTTATAGGATAGCTCCAATCTACCGGTTCAGTAGAACCTCCATTGTCTAGTACTTCGGATTTCAGTAACTCGCCATCTAAGTCATAAGATAAGGTATTTGTGGAATCATCAGAATCCATCCAAGTTCCTTTTGCTTGATAATCTTCACCAACAGCTAAATGAATAGGACCTTCTTCATTTATGGTCACTTCAGGTGCATTGTTAGCTTGAATGACATAATCTACTGGCTTCGTATTCGTTATATAGTTACTCCCCTCAAATTTAACTGACTCAGTAACTTGCGTATTTACCTTTACTTGATTAACTTTCGCTTTAAAGGAAATGGTCACATCGTTCCTATTAGTATTCATATTAGGAATACTAGCTGCTAAAGATTGTCCCGTCCAAAAACTATCATCCAATTCTCTTGAGCCGTCTCCTGCTGATATTGTCATTGAGCCAGGAACATAGGAAACATGATCATTTAAAACAGTCTTCACTATAATATTGGTCCAATCTTGTTTGCCGGAAAGATACTTCGCATTTATCGTATAGGTTAATTCCTCACCCGTTTTAGCCAGAGCACCACCGTCAACAACAGTACCATCCTTTCTTGTTATTGTTTCTTTCACTTCTGCATTTACTAGCCCCGGTACTTCGTCAAATGCAACACGATTATTCTGATATCTAGATCCTGTTGAACCAGTAAAGCCCCAATAGACTTGATCTCCACCAAAGATATTTTGTATATTTATTGGGACAGAAACAGGATCTAAACCTTCTAATTGATACGTAAGTGTTGATGTAGTTGCATTCCAATTAATGGTGAATTTACGCCAGGTATCATTTGATAAATTGCCAGGATATTGAACACTACTAGATGGACCATCAATGTTATTGTGTTTCATCGTTCTTCTATACTCAAAAAGTGTGAAGTAATCGATATAAGTTTCAGCTAATCCTGGGTAGCTCCAAGCAACATGGGTCCCTTTGGTTGTATTTGTATCAAAATAACCATCGAATCGATTATTGTTAATATAGGTATCAAACTCAACAGCAAAGCTTTTTTGAATGCCATCCGTTTTGGATGACCCATGTTTCTGCCCAGCATAAACTCCAAGACCTGAACCACTGTGAGGAGATAAGGCATTTGTGCCTCTTGAGTCATTATGCATAACAAAGGCCATACCATCTGCTGCGTTAGCTCCTTGATTCCCGAAATAGATATACATTGACGCATTAAAATCTTTTGTTAAGTCCATTTTATTAGCTTCAGTCGACCAGATACCACCCTTTTGATTCGGAGTATTAGGGGTTATTTGAACGATATTACCTCCTATAACGGAACTATTTGAACCACCGGTAGTGGGAGCAATGAATATACCAGTCAAATCAATTTTAGATGGTGGATTGTTTTCATTCGCAGCTTTAACATGCACAGGGGCCAACCAGCCGGAACTTGGCAGAATTAACCCCATTATTAACATCAAGGAAAGGGTAACACGAGGAAATTTCCTGTTATTCTTCTCCATTGTCTTCCCCTCTTTTTTTCTTTTTCAGTAAAATAATGATAATGATGATCAATGTTAAAATAAACACAGCAAGTCCAATGAAAAGGAATGTATAATCTTTTTCAACTTCAACTGCTGCTTTATTTATCGCTTTTGCATCTGCGCCTTTAATTTCAAACATTTTATCAAATTTCCAGGTTTGATTACCGTCTGTAATTGTTAAATATAAATGATATTTACCTGGTTCCAACTTTTGATTATCCCAGGTAATAGGAAAATCAAAATTAGAATTCGGTGCCATGGATAACTTACTTTTCTTCGTTGAGTGGAGCTTCTCTTTTTTTCCTTCCTTCGTAATACGCGCATATACATCCAAGTTATTTATTATGACAGCTTCGGTATTTTGCAAATTCGCAGTAACAACCGTACGATAGTTCATCAACCCTGCTTGAACTTTATTTAACTTTAGTTTCGGCTTAACAACTTCATCCGTTCCCGTTAATTTCACGCCAATTACATATGAAAATTCATTTTTGATTTGAACTTTATTATTTTCTTTCTTTTTGTCCTCTTTATTTATTTCGTGAACATAGAATCCACCCAAAATAATTCCATCAAATGACTCTTTGGGCATTTGAATAGTAAAGGGCACTTTTTTTGTTTCGTTTCCTTTTATTACAATTTCTTGCCTTGGAGATATCAGGTCAGAAAAAGCATACTTTAATGAGCTGTCTTTTTTTTGTCCGGATTTGCTATAGTCAATCACTCCATTTTGATTGGTAATAGCTGTATTGGGTTCGATCATTATCTTTTTTTCTTCACTAGAAGTGTTTTTAACGGATAAAGATATCGTTTGTTTTGAACCTGGAGCCATCTTCAAATCAAAATAGGTGAGCTTTTCATTAATTTGGTTTTTGGGAATATTGGCTTTGACTGAATACTCCATAGTACCGGCAAAGGCCACTTCATTATTCGAAACAATTCCTAATCCAATCGATAATATTAAAACCATAATAGATAACATATTTTTCATTTTTTCTATCCCTCACATCTCTAATTACATGATGTCATTTTTCAAAAAAAACTTGGCTAAAATAATTAATTAAGCCAAGTTTTTTAATTTGAATTTATTTCGGTGCGTCAGATAATTCCCATGTCATAGTAGCTGTGTAGTTTTGAGCATCAGCCGATCCCGCCAAAACATTTAATTTTACGTTACTATTATCGCCTTCGGTACCTGAAAAAACATCAAGCCATGTTCCTCGACCCGCATCTACTTCAGCTAACATGAATACTTTTGAATCTGTATTATCAAATACAACATCATTAGCAGTCGGTGGTGTGGAAACATTACTGGTTTGTGATTTTACTTGTCCATTTTTGAATGATAAAATAGCTCCTGTTAAGACTTCTCCAGTATCGCTTTTAAATTCTGAAGCCTTTGCTGTCAAAGACCATCCTTCGCCCGTTCCACGTTTATCTGAAACTTGTACAAAGGGATCTTTATTTTTAGCATTATAAGTCGTGTTTCCACTCATGATTTTTTGTGTTCCAAATTGGATATTTGAGGCATGGTCCAGAGTTAAAGCCCCAGTATTTCCAGTACCCACATTTCCTGGATCTTCAGGATCAATTGGACTTGGTGGATTAGGATTGTCCGGATTTGTAGGATCTAATGGATTAGTTGGCCCCTCATCTGCAATAAAGCCAATATGATTATTAGAAGTTGCGTTATTTACGACAGCCGCCTCTATTGAACTTGTTGAAAGAAGTGTTCCGGCCAAAATAATGCCGCCTACTGCTGATAAACTAAATACTTTCATTTTTCTAATCTCCTATTTCGTTTATTTATTATTGTGGAGCGTCCACTAGACTCCAAGTTAAAGTCGATACATAATCTCCTGCTAAGTTTCCTGATGGAACAGAAATTTTAATGCTGCTTGGATCAAGTTTATCTACCCAAGTCCCTAATCCTGTGTTCACATCAGCTTTCATAAGGATTTGGGGATTAGTTGTTCCACTATCCGTACCTAATTGTACTTCCCTTAGTTCAGGTGCAGGAGAAACGTTTCCAGGATTTGTCTCGGTAGTCCCGATTGGTAATGTTACAATTGCACCTTTCAAAATTTTAGTGCCATCTGTTTGATCCGTAAATGGTGATGTTGCAACTTGCAAAGCCCAACCTACACCTGTACCACGCTTATCCGTTACTTGTACGTTAGGATCTATGGATGTAGTTGTATATTCTACGGCACCACTCGCCAATTGGTGGGTATCAAATTCTAAAGGTGAAACATTATCAATCGTTAATGAACCTTCGTTACCTGTTTCACCACCTGGTTCACTTGGGAAAATTGGATCAGTTGGTCCTGTAGTGCCATCTCCTGGTGTTATCGTAATATGACCATGAGAAGTTGCTCCAAGGCCATCTGTACTTCCTGTCACTGCATTGGGATCGATTGCTGCGAATGTAGGTGTCGCGAATAACAGTAATGCTGCTGAGGGCATTAATCCTTTAATTAAAACTTTTTTGAAACTCATTTTGTATTTCCCCTTTTTAATTTTTAATATATGATGCTCATGACCACGCCTTGAATTTGGATGAAAAATCCAGTGCGCCGATTAAACGCTGTTACAAATTCTACTGAGAATTCCTCTTTTTTCCCGTTGCTTTTCCCTCCCTGCAGTCCATTTATGTTCAATAAAGAAATGAGAGAAATGAGTAGTTTGTAATATAAAAGGTATGTCATGTGTTAATTACATTCTATAAAATAAATCGTTAGACCTAATTTCAAAAATGGGTTGTGAGGGTTCATGTAAGAAACTCAATGCTATAAACATGTAATTGGAATGACTAAAGACTGTTGTAATTTGTCGGATGATGTAAATTTAACGCTAGAAGGATAATTACTTTTGTAAAGAGGGATTAAGAAGCATAATTGATTTATTAAAATGAAACTTAATATGATCAATGAGAAGAATGAAATTATTGTTTCAAAAAAGTTATATTTCAAGAGGAGGAAACACTATTGGAAGTTATGAAAAGGGGTTTGGCATAAAATAATCAAAAAGGCTCAAAGTCTCGATAAACGGCATATACTCTATTCTAAATAAATATATTGGGCTGTTTTTGTAAACGGGAATTTGTTGAAGTTGTTTTTGAGTTTTCTCTATGAAAATGCCATTCGTATTGTGAATACATGTAAATAGCCTCGTTTTTTGAAAAGGGTAATTCGATACCTTATCCAGAATGTTGAACAGGGCTATAAAACAAAAGTTTTGAGATCATACTTGTTTGCTTAGGAACAGCCAGAAAGATTTGTAGTAGTTACAGCTGAAGGGGGTGGGGTGAAACACCTTTTTCAATTAGCATAAGACTAATCGGACAAAAGTACATAAGAGGACAATTGATTTAGGACAGTAAACTATCTTTCAAAATATATATAATATGAAGTTGTAAGCTTCAATAAAGAAATACTGTAGGTATTTTCTTGTTTATAATAGCAATGTAAGTAGTCTTATTTCCAAATACCCCTGTATCTTATCTATTTTTTTAGAGGTTTTAACTATGTTGGAGTATATTGCATTTAAGTATTAAATCAGAATAGCAGAAACTTAACCAAAACTTCTCTACTGTATATGTAGATATTTTTTTGAGGTCTTGTTAGTGCTATCCCATAAACAGTTGGATTTTTGGATTAGTTCTATTTTACTTCTTCTGCAAATAGATATGTCCCAAGTTTAATTTATTTGGTTTCAAAAAAGATATATTGCCTGGATATCGAAGAGGTATTCGTAAAAAGTGATAAATAGAATTGATGCATTACTTAATAACATTTATTAAATAACATTCAATTATTCACAACTAGGTTATGAGGTCCATCTACTTCATATTTAGAATATTAATAAGGAGAGTAGGGAAATGATAGAAACTACACAAGCATTAATATGTAATTTATATAAACACTGTAAAATGACAACTTGCCATTCATTTAGGATGGGGAATGATTTATGAGGTTTCGGACGTTATTTGGGAATTGAAAATCAAGAATTTCTTTTTATTTTAGGAGCTCTTCATGATATTGGTAAATTAGAAATTCCTCAACAATTATTAAAATAAAAAGGCTGTTTTCACATACTTTGTTGCTATTTACCAAGTAGTGCGGTGTGGTTGATTTCCCTTCCAGATGCTCGCTTTCCGCGGGGCGGGCGGTGAGCCTCCTCGGCGTAAACGCCTGTGGGTTCTCACCTGTCCCGCTGCTCCCGCAGGAGTCTCACACTTCCGCTCCAATCAACCTTAAATAGTTTCGTTTTAAAAACAACAATCTTTACGAAAAGAGCCAATAAAAAAAGAAAGAATAATCTTTGAAGATTAGCTTTGGGGTGTTTGTAATCGCCGTTTTGGAATGTAAAGAAAAGGATAAGAATACTTAAACACGCTGAAATGCGTGTTTTTTCTGTAAATAAGCAATATTGAAAAGTGAAATTACCAAAGTGACAATTAAATAATGTTATTTATTGCATTGAATCGCCAAGCAATCCAATGCTAGTGTTACGACTGATACGATGGCAGGAATGATTTTTTTCATGAAAGTCCTCCTGTCTATCTTTTTCATGAATTCTCATATTTTAAGCCATTTATACAGTGAAAACGTATGAAATATTGAAAAACAGGAAGTAACGACTAGCTCAATCCGCCATTCCTTTTAATAGATGTTCATGACCTGTATTCTGTATAATTACAGGTGGAAAGTCAAAATGATACGGATCAAGCAATTTGCTTGGCCCGTATCATTTCAATTCATCATGTAACTTATTTAAAAGATCCTGTGAATCTTCGCCACTCATCATCTGGCCGTTCACTCTCGCATAGGGGGTTTTCTTACAAAGCGTACACTCACTCAAACATTCATATTCCTTATATTGAATCCTTGGATTCGCTAAGAACTTACCATAATCGGCAACTGTTTGTTCATTAAGGAAGCGGTCAAGATTATTTTGGCAAAATTCAATCTGGATTTTCGCCTTTTTTGAGAACACTTTGGATAACAAATTTTTCATCATATCGCTTCTTTCATTGGAAGAGTAAATATTTGTTATTTTGATTTTATCACTTCCTGTAACGAAATGCATGATTGGTTCATCCAAATTCATTACAATTTGACTATCGGGAGAATATCAAAGCAATTCCCTTGTATATTGACACATGTCCAAGAAATGATAGAATAAGAATGGATGATAATGAATCTCATTATCATGAATGGAAGAACCTTGTAACTATTGCAAACTCATGAGTCCCATTTCAATAGATGACTTTGCGATAGTCTTTATTAAAATATACTTAATTAAAAATATTTTCGCTGTATTAAAGTGAGATAGGAAGAGTAGGAAATGTAGATGAAGATAAGATATTTAGTCATGGCGTTGATTGTTTTATCATTTACGTCATTATTCATTGGTGTAAAAGATATTACCCCCCTGGATTTATTGAATCTAAGTGATGATAAAGTGCAAATCATGCTGCAAAGCCGTTTCCCCAGAATGGTGACCATAGTCATTGCCGGTATTGTGATGAGTATAAGCGGGCTGATCATGCAGCAATTGAGCCGCAATAAATTTGTATCCCCGACGACTGCCGGTACCATGGACTCTGCAAGGCTGGGACTTCTTCTTGCCATTATCATTTTTCCATCGGCAGCACTTATTGAGAAAATGGCATTCGCTTTCATATTCGCTTTGGCAGGTACGTTCTTGTTCATGAAAATTCTTGATCAAGTGAAATATAAGGATACGATTTTCATTCCATTGGTTGGTTTGATGTTTGGTAATATCGTAGGATCCATCTCGACTTTCTTTGCCTATAAATATGATTTGATTCAAAGCCTCAACACATGGATGAATGGTGATTTCTCGATGATCATGTCGGGAAGGTACGAACTTATATATGTAAGTATCCCTCTGGTCATTCTCGCATACTTCTTTGCCAATAAATTCACTGTGGCAGGGATGGGTGAGGAGTTTGCTATCAATCTAGGACTCAATTATAAGCTTATAGTCAATTTTGGATTGATCATCGTGGCATTATCCTCCACTGTCGTTTTGTTAACGGTGGGAACGATTCCTTTCATAGGATTGATCGTACCAAATATTGTATCCCTTTACCTTGGTGACAATTTGAAAAAGAGTCTTTCTCATACAGCATTGCTAGGGGCAGTATTCCTATTGATCTGCGATATTCTGGGCAGGATCCTCATATATCCATTTGAAATCCCGATCGGACTCGTGGTTGGTGTGATAGGAAGCGCCGTATTTATCTATTTGATAATGAGGAGAAAGGCATATGAATAATAAAAGTAGGATCATTATATTGGCTGTTGTTGCAGCAGCTTTAACGGCAGGTTATATCTTTTGGGACCTTGGCCCGAATTGGGATTATGCACTGCCGAGAAGGGTTATAAAAATCATCGCCATCATCGTGGTTGGTTGTGCAATAGCTTTTTCAACAGTGATTTTCCAGACGGTCACGAATAATAAAATCCTGACACCAAGCATTTTAGGGTTGGACTCCATGTATATGCTGATCCAAACGGGAGTGATCTTCATCTTCGGTTCAACGCATATCATGATCATGAATAAAAATCTCAATTTCCTGATTACACTTGCGGCCATGCTTATTTTTGCAAGCCTGCTGTTCAAGTTCATGTTCAAGGAAAACCGCAATATTTACTTCCTATTGCTGATCGGTATCATCTTCGGAACCTTATTCGGCAGCATGTCTTCATTCATGCAGGTATTGATTGACCCGAATGAATTTCAAATCATTCAAAATAAAATGTTCGCCAGCTTCAATAATGTCAATACGGACCTGTTAACGTTAGCTATTATCCTCATGATAGCAGCAATGATATATTTCATGAGATTTTTGAAGTATTTGGATGTCATGTCCCTTGGGAGGGACCAAGCCATAAACTTGGGTGTGGATTATGATTTTGTCACGAAGCGGGTTTTAATCGTCGTGACGGTTTTAATCTCCATTTCGACTGCCCTGATCGGTCCGATCACGTTCCTCGGATTGCTTGTTGCAAATGTGGCTTATCAATTCATTAAGTCCTATCAGCATAAACATATCATCCCGGGTGCAATGCTGATCAGTGTGATTGCCTTGGTCGGCGGCCAATTCATTGTAGAGAGGATCTTTACGTTCTCCACGACCTTAAGTGTCATCATCAACTTTGTCGGCGGTGTCTATTTCATCTATCTTCTATTAAAGGAGAATAAATCATGGTAGAAGTGAAAAATTTATTCAAAAAATATAATAATAAAACGGTTGTCGAGGATGTTTCCATTGAAATAATGAAAGGGAAAATCACATCCTTCATCGGTCCCAATGGAGCGGGGAAAAGTACCGTCCTTTCGATGATCAGCCGTCTCATTACCCGGGATTCAGGAGAAGTCCTGATCGAGGGTAAGGATATGGGGAAATTCAATAGCAATGAACTTGCGAAAAAGATTGCCATCTTAAAGCAGGCTAACCACATCAATATCCGTTTAACGATTCGTGAACTCGTCGCCTTTGGCCGTTTTCCTTATTCACAAGGAAAGCTGACTAAAGAGGATTGGAAATACGTCGATGAAGCGATTGAATATATGGAACTTGCTGATATGCAAGATAAGTTTCTTGACCAGCTTAGCGGCGGCCAGCAACAGCGGGCCTTCATTGCCATGGTTATTGCCCAAAACACGGAGTATGTACTTCTTGATGAACCCCTGAACAATCTTGATATGAAGCATTCCGTCCAAATCATGAAGGTATTGAGGAGATTGGCTGATGAATTGGGGAAAACGGTCATTATCGTCATTCATGACATTAATTTTGCTTCCTGTTATTCCGACTATATTGTCGCATTGAAGGATGGCAAGGTTGTTCATAATGGTCCTACCGAACAAGTCATCAATTCCAATGTATTAAAAGAAATTTATGATATGGATATTGAAATCCAAAGTATCAATGACAATAAGATCTGTGTGTACTTCACATAAGACAATTCCATTTGGTTTTAAATTACTTCAGTATTCGTAACCGTCCAGGAATCACCTACTACGCTCTTAGGCAGTTAAGAGTTGGCGGGCGCCCAAGACTTTAGCCGCCTCCTGTTCATCTGGCAGGGAAAGTGTTGAGATGAACTCTGTGATGGTGAGGATTCAATATGTAATTTTAAATAAAAAAATTTTTTCGAGGTGACCATAATGATTAAGAAATTATCCTTACTGCTTTTGGTTGCAATGCTGGCTGTAGTGGCTGTAGCTTGTGGATCAGATAAGGAAAAAGAAGAATCAAGCGCGAAAAAAGAAAGTGCTAAAAGCGAAGAAATTACGGTTAAGCACCAACTAGGCGAAACGAAAGTGAAAACAAACCCTGAAAAAGTCGTTGTATTCGATATGGGTACTCTCGATACTCTTGATAAATTGGGTGTCGAAGTAGCAGCTGTTCCACATGATGGTCTTCCAGAATACCTTTCTAAATATGAAGGTACAACTGAAAATGCCGGTGGATTAAAAGAGCCTGACTTCGAAAAAATCAACGAAATTGCTCCTGACTTAATCCTTATTTCTGGCCGTCAATCTGAGGCATATAAAGAATTAAGCAAAATTGCCCCTACTGTTTTTGTGGGTGTAGATACAACAAAGTATATGGAATCCTTTGAAGAAAACGTAACACTTTTGGGTAAAATCTTCGATAAAAAAGACGAAGCAGCTAAAGAATTGGCAAGTGTAGAAGAAAACATTAATGCTTTGAAAGAAAAAGCTCCAACTGATAAAACTGGTTTAATCGTTCTTGCCAGCGGCGGAAAAGTAAGTGCTTACGGACCAGATTCAAGATTTGGAATCATCCATGATGTTTTCGGAGTACCTGCAGCAGATGATAAATTGGAAGTATCGACACATGGTCAAAGTATTTCTTTCGAATACATTGCTGAAAAAAATCCTGACTACCTATTCGTTGTAGATAGAGATGCGGTTGCTGGTGATGGAGCTGCAGCGAAAGAAACGATTGAAAATGACATTGTAAAAAATACAAAGGCATTTAAAGAAGGTAACATCATTTATCTAGACCCTAACTACTGGTACTTATCAGGCGGCGGTTTAGAATCTGTTGACGCTATGGTTAAAGAAGTATCAGAAGGCATTAAGTAATATAAATATGATTAATGAAAATCCTGTCCTCGATCGAGTGGCAGGATTTTTTTATTTTTATAATAAAGCTGGATGAAACAAATATACTAACAAAGGGGACGGAAGAACTCCTGCAAAACACAGGTAAGCTTATAATAAGGCGCCCACAATCCAATTAAGGGAATGGGAAAGGACAAGATCTATATTCCACCTGTTGCCGCTGCTATGGCTTATATAGGCTGCAATCGTAGAAATATGGCTCTTCAGCCAAAATGAAAAAATTCAGTTTCTTCCTATTATAAAGTCTTTTTCATCCTTTCCGGTTCCAGGAGGGATTTTGAAATCGTAATTTATGTTAAATTTGGTAAATTGAATCTTTTATGGATGATAAAAATAATATGATCTTCACTTCAAATTGTAGGGAAGAATTCGGGGTTCATTAATTTTCAGGAAAAATTATTTGAAAAAAGCTGATCAAAAAAGCCGGAGGGGAATGATGTCGATACTACGCGTAATCCATTTGTTATTTTATGGAATTCAAGTGCGGCAGGACGTAATAATGAACGGGTAAAACTTTTACTGATACGGGGTTTCGAAGTCGGTTGAGAAAAGCATCCATGTAACCGGCAATCCATTTTCAACTGTCGAATTATCGGGAAAAAAATCCTGGATATATCCATAGCTTTCAATAATTGAAGATTTATATTTTTACATATTTTGTAATGCACTGGTTTTTTTATAAAGAGTCGTTTATAATGGTAAAAGCCTGAAGGACGTGAAAATATTTAGTGACTGTCATCTGCAGTCACACCCAAAAATTACGGTAATATTTATTGGAATAAGACATGGAGTTCCTATATATTTGTTATAGGTGCGCTGAACATTCGAGACGGGCGAAACTCTGTTATTTTTTCGAAGGCTTGTTCATAAGCTAAAGAAGTGTTCTGGATATAAGAGTTATGGATGTGACAAAAGGTGGTTTTTCACAATCTTGACTATCCAAGTGAAAGAATGCTATTATAAGGTTTCCGATTTTCCGTCTTTTGTAAGTTTGTAAAAATTTATATAAATAAACCACTAGATTAATAGAGGTGAAAGCATGAATAATTTTCTTAAAAAAAGCCGGCATTTATTTGCAGATAACATACTAGGCTTTTTCTTTATTGCGGTAGTCTTGTTTTGGATAAAAACTTATATTGGATATCGAATTGAATTTAACTTAGGTCTTGAAAATGGCCTGCAACAGTTCTTACTGTTCATAAATCCGATTAGTTCAGCCATTTTATTCTTTGCCTTGGCACTATTGGCTAGAGGCAAAAAATCGTTTAAATGGATCATCAGGTTGAACCTATTGATGTCCTTATGGTTATTCTTCAATATTGTATACTACCGGTCATTTACCGATTTCATTACATTGCCAACCTTGACGCAAGTGCAAAATGCCGGGGATTTGGGACCGAGTATTTTAGAATTATTTAAAGGCCATGATGTATTTTATTTCCTTGATACGGTTCTTTTGATCGTGTTGTACAGATTCAAAGACTTTAAAGTGGAAGACTTCAAAGTCAAACGCCGTACAGTTGGAATGGTCTACCTTGCGGGATTAGCAATTTTCGCCATCAATTTGGGACTTGCTGAAAAGGATCGCCCGCAATTATTATCAAGAACATTCGACCGGAACTATATCGTCAAATACTTGGGCATGTTCAACTATACGGTTTATGATGCCGTTCAGAATACTAAAACATACGCTCAGCGTGCGACTGCAAACAGCACGGATATCGCCGAAGTCGTCAACTATACGAAGGCAACAAGCGCTGAACCGAATCCTAAGTATTTTGGTGCAGCCAAAGGCAAGAATGTCATTTACCTGCATTTGGAATCGATGCAGAATTTCCTTATCGATTATAAGTTGAATGGGGAAGAAGTAACTCCATTTTTGAACTCACTTGCAGCAGATAAGTCAGATTTCATGCACTTTGATAATTTCTTCCATCAAGTAGGCCAAGGTAAAACAGCGGATGCCGAATTCATGCTTGAAAATTCCCTGTTCGGTTTACCACAGGGGGCAGCATTCACAAACCGTTCCCAAAATACGTATCAAGCAGCACCAGCTATTTTAGGACAACAAGGATACACATCTGCTGTGTTCCATGGTAATTACAAATCTTTCTGGAACCGGGATAATATGTATAAGTCTCTTGGTTTTAATCAGTTCTTCGATGCAAACCATTATAATATGGAAAATAAAGAGGAAGTACTAAGTTATGGGTTGATGGATAAGCCTTTCTTTAAGGAATCGATTCCGATGTTAGAAACGCTTAAACAGCCTTTCTATACAAAATTCATAACGGTATCCCATCATTTCCCATATTCAATGGACCAGGAAAAAGCAACAATCGGTAAGCATACGACAGGCGATGCTTCCGTTGATAGTTACTTCCAAACTGCACGCTATGCCGATGAGGCGCTTAAAGAGTTTTTCGATTATCTGAAGGAATCCGGTCTATATGATAACTCGGTAATCGTTATGTATGGTGATCACTATGGTATTTCCGAAAACCATAAAGAAGCCATGTCAAAAGTTCTTGGCAAGGATGTTGGCGCATTTGAGAATGCCCAATTGCAACGTGTACCATTATTGATTCATGTTCCAGGTGTTGAAGGCGGGGAAATGCACCAATACGGAGGACAGATTGACCTTCTCCCGACTTTATTGCATCTGTTAGGAATTGAATCTAAAGATTATGTACAATTCGGTTCCGATTTATTGTCAAAAGATCATAATGAAGTGGTACCTTTCAGGAATGGTGATTTTGTAACACCGGATGTCACTTCCATTAAAGGGAAATACTACGATACTAAAACAGGAGAATTGGTCGAGGAAAATGATGACATCCTCAATTATAAAACGAGAGCTGAAACGATGCTCAATTTATCCGACCAAGTAGTGAACGGCGACTTACTCCGTTTCTATACTCCAAATGGCTTTAAACCGATTGATCCTGCTGATTATGATTACACATATGATGAAGAAGGTTCTGAGGAAGATAAGAACGATAAATAAGGCTAATGAAAGTACAGGCAGGAAGCCATCGCTTCCTGCCTGTTTTTTATATGTGTCATCCTTTATTGGTCATCATGGCAATATACTTTCTGATTTCATCAGGCTTCCCTGCATATTTTTCAGCACGTTGTTCGTCTTTCAGGATTTTATCTTTTGCTTTGACCAGGATTTCTTCACCCTTGGCTTGCGGCACGGCCACGACTCCATCCATGTCCCCTATGATGATGTCCCCTGGAAATACGGTGACACCTCCACAGGAAATGGGCACATTGGTTTCGCCTACACCTGCCTTGCCGCTAGCGGCAACAGTAGTCCCTTTGCTGAACACAGGAAAATTCAATTCTTTAATGGCTTCAAGATCGCGAATGACCCCATCGACTACGAGGCCGCCAATTTCCATGGTCTGCATCATGCCGACAACAAAGTCTCCTGCTATAGCCCGGTATGTATCCCCCTTGCTGTCAACGACTATTATATCCCCAGGCTTGGCTTCGCCGATTGCTTTTAACACGGCTGAATTATCACCGACGGGAATCTGTACGGTCAAAGCTCGTCCGGCCATACGAAATTCTTCCTTTAAGGGTTTTATTGCCGAATCCAGATTACTCAAACCTTCCATTGCATCTGAAATCGCCGTGGTGGGCAAATTCCTGAACTGTTGAATAAGATTATCCATGACTATGATTCCTCCTTAAGAGTTAATGAATATAGCCTAATTATACACAAATTTTGCAATTTTCTAATAGTTTTCCGTTTGATAAAATGGTAAATGTAGTGTAATCAATATCTGAAGGGGGAGGGAAGTTCAGTGTCACAAGGGGGTTCAAATCAAATTCCGTTTTAATCAATCGATTGATTAAACTTTATAGATCTTCGTTATGAAGAGGTTGAAATACCTGCATAGGAGCAGTCCTAGCAAAATTAATGGTAGGGTCTCCATGGCAGTTTGATGTTGCATATCTTTGGTGTTTTCCTGATCTGGATGGGGATGTCAGCGAAGAAATCCATATTACTCAGCCAGTGTGCGGGAGGTCAATAACGATCTTCAAAGCAGGAGCAGAATCAAGACGGATGTTGCCAATGTAAGCCAAAGGGGGCTGAAAACTTCTGGATGAATGATTAAAAAAATGATTCCTGCAATAGTGGCAGCCTGCTGTATGGTCATATGTCTAATGAAGTGGATTCCAGCTTTAATACAGGCTTTAAGCAGAGGCATTTGATTCATTTTCATTCCTCCTTTTACTTTCAATAATATGACCAGGCATAAAAGAAAATACATGGGGATTCGTTTTCTGCTCAATTATTACGGGTATAGTAAAGGTAAAATAAAAGGAGGAATCTAGGTGGTCATTGTATATATTAGTCTTGCCCTCTTTATCGGATCGATTATTTATTTAGCGTTTTTTGCTTTTAAAACATTTAAGGATTCCAAACCGACAATTGAAAATGTGACTGAAACCGTTACACGCCTCCAGGCAAAAACGGACCAGATTAAATCGGAAACGGACCAACTCGCCATGACACAGCAAGAAATCACTGATGATGTTCAGTATAAAAAAGAGGCCGTACAATATACGGTTGAGGCGGCTAAAGAAATACCTGAACCCTTTAAAAATATTTGGTTTACAATAAAAGGTGACAAGTGGAAGCATAGAAACAGAAGCGATGCATAACTGTTTGACCGATCCTGAAATGAACATGATATAGTATGGAAATAATATGTTTCTAGGGTTCCTCGGTTGAACGTTACCGGAATGGTCCAAGAGAAACGCGCAGGAATCTGCGTACACGGAGGGAAAAAAGCCCGGGAGGTTATGATTTATGACCTCCCGGGCTTCTGTAATTGGAGGGGAAAAGATGGCTTGGATTCATTTGGTGATTGCAGGATTATTTGAAGTGGTATGGGCGACAAGTTTAAAGTATACCGAGGGTTTTACGAAATTATTACCTTCTGTCATAACGATCGCTGGCATGGTTATTAGTTTTTATTTTTTGTCCTCGGCGATAAAAACCCTGCCAATGGGAACAGCGTATGCAATTTGGACCGGAATAGGGGCTCTTGGGGCAGGTGAAATGAGAATTCATGAAGCCATCATGGAAGGATTAACCCCGAATACATCCTATACTTACCGTGTAGGAAGGTTCAGCCGGTTGGTCTGAAGCCTATACATTCACAACAGACCCTAGGAATAGCAAACCGTTTACGTTCCTTTTCACAACCGATTCTCAAGCTGCAGATCAAGCAGGAAATGAATTATATGGAACTATTTTTGAACAATCAGTAACAAATATCCTAAAGCAAGATTCCTGCTTCATTCAGGGGATATTGTCGATGATGGCACTAAAATGGAACAATGGGAAATGTTCTTAGATGCCATCGAAGGATTGTCTGCAAACACGCAATGCATAGGGTTCTTGGAAATCATGATGTGTATGGCGAAGGGGAAAATCATTTTAAATCATTTTTTGAGAATCCCGAAATTGGCCCTGAAGGCGAGAGGGAATGGGTATATTCGTTCGACTATGGGGATATACACTTCGCTATGTTGAATCCCGAATTTGGCAGTGACTCCATGAAAGCTCAAGCCGCATGGTTAAAAGAGGACATGGAAAATACAAAAAAGAAGCCCGACAGAATATTCTTGAAATTATGAAAAAAATAGCCAAACCAATATTTGTGTTAGTTTAGACATTTGAAAAAAAGAGGAAATTAATCTTTCGCCACGTTCTCTTGAAACGAGCAATCACTTAAGTGTCAGTTATTCTTTATAACCTTATTCATTTATACATAAGTAGTGATGATGGACTTCGAAAGATCATTTTCCCCGCACATTTGACCACTTCAAAAAGTTAAACAGTTGGTTTATAATCTACTTCAACTTTATCTTTTTCTTGGTAAGGAGAAAGCATAAAGGCAGCTTTAAAGTCCGTATTCCCTTTATTTATTAAATAATGAACTTTTTTTGGTTCAACATGGATAAAATCTCCCTTTTTACATGTGAAAACTTCATTTTCAATATGTATTTCTAATTCTCCTTCGAGGATAAAGAAGTTTTCTTCCATGATATTATGATAATGGGCAGGGAAATCTTGTCCGGGCTTTAAAACAACAATTCCAAAATTCATTCTTGGTCCTTTTAAAAGATATTTTGGACCGCTATCTCCAAATCTATATTCTCTTTCATTCTCGTTAACAATTGTCATTGTAATCACTCCATATCATTTATTTTGGCTCTTTTCGTAGAGTTTGTTGTTTTTGCAAGTAACAAATTCGAGCTGATGTTGATTGTAACGGATATGTGAGACTCCTGTAGGAGAAGCGTGTTGAGGAACCCCGAAAGTGCAAAGCACTGAGGAGGCTCCTGAGACCGCCCGCGGAAAGCGAGTACCTGCAACGGAAATCAACCCTTGATCATCGTGTAAATATCATTTAACAAAGTATGCGAAACAGCCTTTATTTTAATCCAGGTGCTATCCACATATGTTCTGTTAAATCGTTGTCTGCTAATTCTAGTTGTTTTTTGTAAATATCTTTCCACTTTTTATATAGATCTTCATAAACTACGTTATTCTCGTGATTTGGATAATACGTTTTTTCGAATTTAATTACTTTTAAAATCGCATCATGGAAATCGTCATAAACTTTGGCACCTACTCCGGCACAAATAGCAGCACCAAGAGCAGTTGATTCTCTAACTACTGGGACTCTTAATGGTTTGTTAAGTACATCGGAAACAATTTGACACCATAAATCGCTTTTTGATGCACCACCGGCAAAAATAATGGACTCAGGAGATGTATTTGTTATTTCATTAACCAATTCAATATTTCCTTTTGTTACAAAGGCGGCATTTTCCATAATAGATCTGTAAAAGCTTGCTTTATTAAATTTCTCTGAGTCCAGTTTGTAATTGATAAAGCTTGGGGCTGCATGTTTCCAAGACTTATAGTTCATTATATTGGAAAATGTACATAGCATACCGTAGCTGCCAGCTGGTATGTTACGTGCTCGTTTTTCCATTTGTGAATAAATACTTTCTCCTGTTTCATTTTGAAGATACCTTTCAAGCTCACAGAAACAATCTCTATACCATCTCATTACTAAACCGGGGAAGAATGCAATTGCTTCATACTGCCAAGTATCGGGTACAGCATGGCAATTAATTCTTACTCTACATTCGTCATCGATTTCAACATGATTCGTGGTATATTCGTATTGCCAAAAACTCCCCCCAAAAACGGCTGCACCTCCTTCGTTGACAACTCCAACACCAATGCATCCTAACTGGGCATCTCCACCACCCGCAACAACTAAAGTTTCTGGACTTAAACCTGTAAGCGTTGCCATTTTTTTGGTGACATTTCCAATAACTGTTCCACTTTCATGAACAATTGGAAAAATGTCCTCCCTAAGATTTACTTTGTTGGCTAATTCAGAGTCCCAAACTCTTTCTTTAATATCAAATAGCCCGGTTGTACAGCCGTTTGAAGGTTCTACTGAAATGACATCCGATAAACGATAGGTAATCCAGTCATTGAGCATGGTGACATACTTCATTTTTTTATAAGTCTCAGGCAGATTATTTTTTATCCAAAGGATCCTTGGAATAGCTCCTAGGGAAAATGTTTGACCTGATACCTTATAAAGATCAAATTCTATTGAATCGCTTATGCTATAAAGATTATAAACTTCATCATTTGACCGCGAATCTACGTTTGCACAAGCCCATAATTCTTTTCCTTCTTCGTCATATAAGACAATCGCTTCTCTCATACTTGTGGTTGATATAGAGATAATATCTTTTGGAGCTACTTTGCTTTTTGTAATGGTTTCCTTTATTAGTTCAGTAATGATTTTGATATTTTGATTAATATCAAAATCCATTGATCCTGGATATCTCTTATCCTCTTTATGCGTCCATTCAGATTGAGCGACACACAATTCCTGGCCTAATGTATTAAATAAGATTACTCTAACACTGCCGGTTCCAGCATCTATAGCCATTAGGTATTTTTCCATAATTACCTTCCTTTCAATGATTTACTGAATCATTTAAGTTCTCCCTAAACCAAACTTTGAGCTACCAATTCATCAGTAATTAGTACATCTATGTATCCCCCCTTAAGTGCACCTATTATTGCATCCTTTTTATCAAGGCCTCCTGCAACTGCCACAACATGATTAAGTGATTTTAATGCATCAATTTCAGTACTAATCAGCTTTTTATGAAAATCTAAATCTAGAACATGACCATTTATGTCGTAAAACTGGCTTAGTAAATCGCCAACAGCGCCCTTTGTTTTTAAAATTTCAAAATCATTCGCATTTAGGTATCCTTCTTTAACTAAAGTCGCACGATCATTAAGAGCACCAATTCCTATTACAGTAATATTCGAATAAGGAATCATTTCTAATATTTTTTTTACCGGTTTTTCCTCTAGCAAATGATCTGCAATATCTTTTGAAGATACGAGTAGGGGAGTGGGAACAATGTAGTGATTATAATTTGGATTCGTATAGTAATCGGATCTTGTATCTATTGCTGTGGGCATGTAGAACTTTACGCCGCCAGACAAAGATACAAAAGTAATTTTATATTTAGTTGATATTTGTAAGTGTCCCAGGGTTTTCGATACTGCTTCTCCGTAACCTATACTTATCATTGTGTCGCTTGTAATTCGATCTTCAATGTATTGGGCAGCAGCAATTGTAAGACTGTCAACTGTATTGTCATGGGAGGTTGGGACAATATAAATATCCTTCAAATTGTATTTTTCTTTAATCTTATTTTGGATCGTCAGATTATCCAATTCTTCTAAGTTAATTTTGAATTGTATAACATTGTTTGTTTTGGCTTTTTCGAGGTATTTAATCACCTTCGTTCTAGATAGGTTTAGAGATTTAGAGATTTCATTTTGAGTCAATCCTTCAATATAATACTGCCAAGCAATTTTTACGATTAAGTCATTCTCATATGTCATTTTTCATCACTCTTTTATCATTATTTGGATTTAAACAAAATATTCATCTATAAATATTTGTTTTGAAAAAATTAAAAATAATAACAAGATAAATATAAATTGTTAACGATTTTGTCATAGCGGGAGAATAAGAATAAACGTATATTTTAAGCCGTTTTTATGAATATTCAGTTTTGAAATTTATTATCACTAAAAAAATTAATCGTATTTCCTGAATGATCAAAATAGTTAAAATGTGAATAAAGTGATGCTTACTTAATAAAATGTATTAAATTATACTGAAGTATCCTTGAGAAAGCGGTTACAAACCAGAGTTGTTTAAACTACATACATAGACATATTTTGAGAAAGTATGGAGGGTCTTTTATGGAAGTATTAAGACAGCTAGTGAAATTTGAAAATATCCAGAAGTCATTTAATCAAAATAAAGTGTTAAAGGGTGTTTCTCTAGAAATCAGCGAGTCAGAAGTGATTTCGATTATAGGTGGTAATGGAGCTGGAAAGAGTACGTTGATGAAGATCCTTACTGGAGTTTATAAAGCGGATGAAGGAAGTATAGAAATTAATGGGGAAAAGGTCGTTCATTTTAATCCTTCGATCGCCCATAGTAAAGGAATTTATTTGGTTCCACAAGAACCGTTGCTATTTCCAAATATGACTGTCGAGCAAAATCTAACGATTGGATTTAGTAAGAATAAAGTTGAAGTAAGAGAGCAAGCAAGAAGGTTAATTGAACAATTAGGTTGGAATCTAGATTTAAATAGATTTGCCATTTCCTTATCAATAGCAGAGCAGCAGCAAGTGGAGATTATTAAGGGACTCCTAAGAGATGCGAAGGTTCTCATATTGGATGAACCAACTTCTTCATTAACGTTTGCTGAAACGGAGTCTTTGTTTAAGTTAATCGAACAATTAAAATCCTCTGGTGTAGGAATATTTTATATAACTCATAGATTAGATGAAGTTTTTCGAATTTCAACACATGCTGTTATATTGCGAGATGGAAAAGTGACTCTTAAAGGAAAGATAAATGATTTTACAAAGGAAATGTTAATCAAGGGATTATTACCTTTGGATAGCGAACGGTGTGGAAACGAAACATTTAAAAAGGAATTTCTGGATCGAAGTAAGGAAGAACCCATTCTTAAGGTACAAAAATTAGGTGGGGACGGCTTCAAAGATATTAGCTTTGATGTATATAAGGGAGAAGTAGTGGGTCTAGCTGGTCTTGTTGGAGCTGGAAGAACAGAGATTGCAGAGGCCATTTATGGAATGAATAAAGTCCAAAGCGGAAAAATCTACTTGAATGGAAAAGATATCACAGATTTATCTGCTAGTGAAACAATTGAAAACGGTTTAGCTTATATACCTGAAGACAGATTTTTGAACGGGATTTTTTCTATAAGTTCTATAAGTAGTAATGTTACAGCACAAGTAATAAAAAAACGCCGATTTTTCATTGATAAAAAATTTGAAAAAGATATTACGGATGAGTATGTTAACAAATTGAGTATTAAAATCAGCAGCCAGGATGAAGAGGTTAAATCCTTATCTGGAGGAAATCAGCAAAAGGTTGTTATAGCAAGAATTTTATCAACAAATCCACAAATCATCATCATGGATGAACCAACAAGAGGAATTGACGCAGCTGCCAGAAGTGATATTTATTCCATCATTACTCAATTAAAAGAACAGGGATACTCCATATTACTCATTTCATCAGATTTGGAGGAAATTGAAAGAATTAGTGACCGAATATATGCCATTTATCGGGGAACCTGTAATGTTTGTTTAGGATTTGATGAGATAAATGCAACTAATGTGATGAGCGCGGCTTTTGGCACTTATAGAAGGAAGTGAAAGACATGTCTAAAGTCAAAAGTATGACAAAGCATCGAGAATTTAGAACGCTAGTATTCTTAGTTTTGCTGTTTGCGATTGTAGGTTTAGTTAACTCTGATTTTATTTCTTCAGGAAACATACACAATGCGGCAAAGAATAGTTTGCTTTATATCGTGCTTGCAGTAGGGATGACATTTGTTTTATTGACTGGCGAAATCGATATCTCTATCGGTGCAGTATTAGGTCTAAGTGCTTCAGTTAGTGGAGTTGTTCTTAGAGATGGTGGGGGTATTTTCCTGGCTGTAATAATAGCGATCACAATAGGTGCTGTTATTGGATTAATCAATGGATTAGGAGTGACTAAATTAAAAATCTCTTCATTTATTATGACCCTTGGTATGCTTGAAATTGTCAGGGTAACCCACGTGATTTTTACAAATGGAAAGTGGGTTGAGAATCTTCCAGGCAACTTCAAACACATTTCACAGATGAATGTGTTCGGAATAAATGTATTGACGATCATTATCATTTTAGCAGTTATTCTCGCTCACTTTTACTTATCTAATAGTAAAAAAGGAAGGTACTTCGCTGCGATTGGTGATAATGAGGATGGTGCCGTATTAATTGGAATACCTGTTAATCGATACAAAGTTATTGCTTTTGTCATTTCCGGTGTTTCAGCTTCCATTGCTGGGCTAATATTTGCCAGCCAAATTGGCTTTATTTCAACTACTGCTGGATTGGGGATCGAAATGATTGTAATCGCTGCAGCAGTTCTTGGGGGAGTATCCTTAAGCGGAGGTATTGGGTCCGTTATAGGGGCATCAATTGGAGCGATTATCATGAGTTCCATCAACTCTGCTTTAGTATTCTTGAAGGTCCCTGCATTCTGGAATTCCGCTATTTCAGGTTCCTTATTAATTATCATTGTTGTTGCTGATGTCCTAATTGCACGCCGAGCTAACAATAGAACAAGAAAGGTTAGATTAAATGCAAGGATTCTAAACTACAAGGAGGAGGTGTGAGATTAGGATGTTAAAAAAAATACCCAAATGGAACTTAGTCTTATTGACTACTTTACTTGCAGAAATCATGATCTTTGGTCTGATTAACCCGAGATTTTGGAATATGAAAATTCTATTAAATAGCTTTAACGATTTTGTAGGGATCGCAATCATTGCCTTCTTCGTTACTTTTGTCATCATTACTGGAGGTATCGATATATCTGGTGGATCCATTATCGGATTAACATCTGTGGTAACGGGTATTCTGTCTCAAGTTTACGGAATGAATATGTGGGGTGCAGCTCTTCTTGCAGTATTAGCTGGTGGATTATGTGGTTTACTGAATGGCGTTCTAATTGCTTATGCAAGGGTTCAAGCGATGGTCATAACGCTTGGAGGGATGCTTTTATATAGCGGTATTGCTTTAGTTTTGGTTGGAATGTCTGGAGCAAGTACTTATGAAGGGATTTCCGGATTTTCACAAAGGTTTATCAACCTAACGAATGGTAAATTATGGGTCGTCCCGCATTCGGTTATCATTTTTGTTGTCATGCTGTTAATTGCTTACGTGCTACTTCATTGGACGCGATATGGAAGATACATTTATTTAACTGGAATTAACCAAAATTCTGCAGAGTACTCTGGAATCAATACGAGGAAAATAATTACTAGTACATATATATTATCAGGGCTAAGTGCAGGCATAGCAGGGATTATTTTAACTTCATATTTGGGTAGTTCTAGAGCAGATTTTGGCACTGAATATTTAATGCCAATCTTAACTGCTGTTGTATTAGGGGGAACATTAATAACAGGTGGTAAAGGGGGTGTTGTCGGGACTGCACTTGCAAGCATAATCATTGGTTTCTTAAAACTAGGATTGCAAATGGGAGGGGTCCAAACACAATATATAGGACTAGCAACAGGGATGCTCTTGATTATTTCAGTAGCATTTATGGGAGGTCAAAAATTTAAGTTGAATGTTAGAAGGTTACTGAATTTTAAGAAAGATAGAGGAGGTAATCTGAATGCGTAAATCAAAATTTTTCAAAGTATTCACTGGTCTGGCAATTTCAGCAATGTTATTAGCAGCTTGTAATAGCGAGGATGCTGGAAGCAGTACTGATGGAGAAAAGGGAGAAAAAGATGCGAGCGATATTGAAGTAGTCTTCATCCCAAAAATGACAGGGAATGCTTTCTTTGAATCTGGGAATGACGGTGCACAGGAAATGGCTGAAAAAATTGGTTTTAATGTTAAGTATGATGGTGCCCCTGAAGGAACAGTTGCAAATCAAGTGCAAATTATTAATAGTGCAGTTAATAGTGGTGCTGATGCAATAGCTATTTCGTCTGTTTCTTCAGATGGATTAAATCAAGCATTACAAAAAGCATTAGATGCTGGAATTAAAGTTGTCACTTGGGATTCAGATGTTGATCCAAAATATAGATCAGCCTATATAAATCAAGGAACACCTGACATTTTGGGTGCTATGCTTGTTGACATGGCTGCAGAACAACTTGAAAATCCTGATGAGCCACAACAAGTTGCTTGGTTCTACTCAAGTCCAACTGTTCCAGACCAAAATTCATGGGTTGATTATGCTGAAAAGTATATTGCTGAAAAATATCCAAATTGGGAAATTGTAACAAAGCAATTCGGGGAAGGAAACGAACAGGTATCTCTACAAAAGGGAGAAAGTATCTTAGATACCTATCCTGATATTGATGTAATCATCTGTCCTGATTCAACTGCTCTTCCTGCTATGGCACAGGCAGCACAAAATAAAGGTTTAAACAAGGAAGATGTGGTTATTACTGGATTTGCTTCTCCTAATTCAATGAGACAATATATTGAAAATGAAATAATTGAAAATCATGGTTTATGGGATGTTAAAGATCAAGGTGCACTTGCCGTTTATATTGCGTATCATTTAGCACAAGGAAATGAATTAAAAGTTGGAGGTACTATTGATGTCCCTGAGCTTGGAGAAGTAAAAGTAGAGCCTAACACAGTTCAAGGCTATGATTACGAAGCAGAAGACTCTGGTATCATCATATTGCCTGAAAGAATAGTATTCACGAAAGAAAATACAAACGACTACGATTTTTAATAATTATTATTAGAGTATAGTAAAGAAAGGGAGATCAGAATGGCGGATAATATAGGAAACAAAGCGGCGAAAGACTTTTCGAGTGAGATAGAATTTGCTAATAATGGTAATTTTCATGTAAAGGGTGCTGCTAATTATGATTGGGGAATGAAGGATAGATTATCAAGAATTTTCAACCCAGTAACTGGGAAAACAGTAATGCTAGCATTTGATCATGGTTACTTCATGGGACCAACATCTGGGCTAGAAAGATTAGATATTCTAATTCCTAAGTTAGCAAATTATGCTGATTGTCTGATGGGAACTAGAGGTGCAATCAGAAGTAGTGTACCACCGACATTTAATAAATCAATTGCTTTAAGAGCATCATCAGGTTCGAGCATTTTGCAAGATGATTTAAGTCACGAATCCATGGTTGTAGATATAGATGATGCAATTAAGATGAATGCAAGCGCAATAGCTATTCAAACTTTTATTGGTGCTGATGGACAAAAAGAAACAATCGAAGAATTAAATAAAGCGATTAACCTAGGTTCAAAATATTCTATTCCTACAATGGGTGTTGTAGCTGTTGGAAAGGACATGGAACGGACTCCTCAATTTTTCTTATTGGCTACAAGAATGCTAGCTGAATTTGGAGTTCAAATTGTTAAAACATATTATTGTGATGATTTTGAAAAAGTAGCTGCAGCTTGTCCAGTACCACTAGTAGTTGCTGGCGGTAAAAAAATTCATGAGAAAGATGCACTAGCTTTAGCATATAACTCCATTCAAGGTGGCGCTGCAGGAGTTGATATGGGTAGGAATATTTTCCAATCGGCATATCCAGAAGAAATGATTCAAGCTGTTGCTAAAGTCGTGCATGAAGGATACTCAGATAATGAGGCTTATGAATTTTTCCTGCATCTAACGAATGTTAGCGGGGAAGTTTAATTATAAAAAGAGAGTTCAGTCTAAAGGTTCATATAAAGCTTCTACTAATATATATAGGGTAGAGGCTTTCTTTTTTTGGAATTTTATCTCTTGGAGGTTATAAAAATGGCAAAAGTAGCTTTTCTACTAGCATCAGATTTCGAGGATTCCGAAATGAAAAACCCTTATGAAGAAATTAAGAAAGCGGGTCATGAAACTGTAATTATCGGTAATGCAAGAGGTGTTGTATACAAAGGGAAGAAAAATACAGTCTCTTATCAAACTGAATTAGCAGCTGGTGAAGCTGACGCAAATGACTTTGATGCTGTTATAATACCTGGTGGCAGTGCACCAGAAGATTTAAGAGTTAATCAGGATACAGTTGATTTCGTTAAGGGTCTGCATAATAAATCGAAAGTGATAGCTGGAATCTGTCACGGCCCACAAGTCATGATAAGTGCGGATATCCTTAACGGTAAAGAAATTACATGTTATAAAGGTATTCGTGATGACGTAATAAATAGTGGAGCAAAATACCTTGATGAAGAAGTTGTCGTAAGTCAAAACATAATTACTTCAAGGACTCCGAATGATGAGCCAGCTTTTATTAGAGAAATTTTAGCTAAGCTGAATTAAGAATGAATAGAAACAAGGTATAGTAGTAAGAATGGTTTTTTTAGTAGTTATTTCCATGATATTAAGTCTGGTTATTAGTTGTTCTGCATGTTATGTCAAATAAAAATACATTGATGCTGGGTTTACTTCGGTTATGATAGACGCATCCCGTTTAACATTTGCAGAAAATGTGAAGTTAACCGAGCAGGTAGTTGAATACGCTCATGAACGTGGAGTATCGGTTGAAGCTGAGGTAGGAAGTAAGGTGGGAAAGAAGATGATGTAATCTCAGAAGGTTCTATCTATGCAGATCCAAAGGATTGTGAGATGTTAGTTAAACTCACTGGTATTGACCTTTTAGCTCCAGCACTTGGATCTGTTCATGGCCCTTACAAAGGAGAACCAAAACTAGGTTTTGAAGAAATGAAAGAGATTAGTCAAACAATTGGTATACCCTTAGTTTTACACGGTGCTTCAGGCCTTCCTACTGAACAAATAAAAAAATCTATTTCGTTAGGAACTGCAAAAATTAATGTGAATGCAGATAATCATCTTGCGTTTACAAAAACTGTTAGAGACATATTAAATCAAGATCCTGAAGTATACGATGCTAGCAAATATGTAAGTCTTGGTCGTGAAGCGGTGAAAGAAACGGTTATTGGTAAAATACGCTTATTTGGTTCTTCAGGTAAAGCTTTATAAATAGAGTGCCACTGTCACCACCCGAATAATCTTGTTTCACAATAATGTTTCAAAGAGCTTTGTTAAGGGAAAAGAAACAGCCTGGGCCATTTTAAAAATTGAAGGAAAAAGAATTTCAGATTCACTAAATTACTAGTGCAGTAACATTCTGGTAGGCATCATCGTATTTAACGAGCCTAAGGATGCGATGCGATTGGTATTCGTCGGTTTTATTTTGGTTGGAATTATCGGCTTGAAGGTCACTTCTTCTGAATAATCTACCCACTCCTCGCAAATAGTAATGTTAAATGATTTTTGAGGAGTGAAGAATATGAACTATAAAGCGATAGTATCAAGTTTGATGATGGTTTTAGTGATTACAGGTTGTGCAACTAATGATAACGAAGGTGCCAATGAAAATCTTGGCCTGAATCGTACTCATCAGGATAATTTAGATAATCCGATGAATGTAAACGACACAAGGCAAAATGTTAATAATGTTAATAATGATAATGGCATAAACGGTATGAGGGTCTCCGAGGATATCTCAAATCGAGTTGAAACCTTGAAGGAAGTTAATAATGCAAATGTCATCGTGACTGAAAATAATGCCTATGTAGGGGCAGTATTAAAAGACGGCGGGGAAAAGGATATCTCGAATGACCTTAAAGAAAGGGTTGCTGATACAGTAAGGGAAGCCGATCCATCTGTAGACCAAGTTTATGTGTCGGCAAATCCGGACTTTGTTCAAAGAATGGAAGGGTATGCGAATGATATCGAGAATGGAAAACCCGTTGAAGGATTTGCTGAAGAGTTCCGTGAACTTGTAACACGGATTTTTCCAAGTCCGAGGTAATAGGTAATCATCAAAGAATTAAGATGTAAAGACTTATCCGGTGGATTCCGGATAGGTCTTTTCCTATTTTAAAGATATCTGTGGATCATGACTAACTTTAAATAGGGTGGTTACAATAATCGAATGAACTAAAAATTTTGTAATGGGGGTGGGATGGTGAGGTTATTTAAGGGCAGGAGGGAAATGGATCCAGTATCCTTCCAGGTTACTTCCAAGGATTTTAAGGAACTCCTTAAAAAGTTTAAAGCATCTAATGATTTTCTTACCTTCCAATTCCCGAATGACGATGGCTATATCATCTCCTACTTCAATTCACTGGTTAGTGCACAACAGCTCCATGAACAAGTATTGGCAGTCATGTCGAATCAACCAAAGAAGGTCCTTAAGCAACTAAAAGGCGATATTCCGATGGAAGATATGAAATTGACGGCTGATCTAAAAGACATTCAAAGGTTGGTTTTGGCAGGATCGATCATGATTCAATACAAGCAAGATGATGAAATGTGTTTGCTCATTCCATGTGTTCACAGTGTGAAAAGGCAAATTTCCACACCCGAGTCGGAGTATACTGTCGTTGGGTCCAAGGAGGCCTTTGTTGAATCGCTTGATTCGAATTTGAATCTGATTCGCAACCGGTTGCCCACCCCTGATTTGCAGTCCAAGGAATTTAGGGTCGGGAGCATCTCGCAAACAAGGATAGCGGTACTCTACATAGATGGGGTGGTAAATCAACAGATCATTAAGACAGTCATACAGAGAATAGAAGATATAGAATATGATACGATCGTCGATATATCGTTTGTAAGCCAGATGATCACGGATAATCGGAATTCGATGTTTCCGCAACTGATTGATACGGAGCGGCCTGATCATCTGGCCAGTGTATTATCGGAAGGGAAAATAGGCATCATGCTGGATGGATCTCCTCATGCATTGGTTGGTCCCAATACCATCATCTCATTCTTCTCATCATTTGAAGATTATTTTCAAATTTGGAATCTCGGTACTTCATTCCGTTTGATTCGGCTTTTCGCCGTGCTGTTTTCCGTTTTGTCTTCCCCTCTGTATGTGGCCGTTTTAACCTATCATTATCAAGTGATTCCAACGGATTTGCTGCCAATCTTAATATCATCCAGGGGAGTGATTCCTTTTCCGCCAATCTTGGAAGCGATTGTGCTGGAAGGGACGATCGAATTGCTGAGGGAAGCGGCGGTCAGGCTGCCTGCTAAGGTTGGCTCTACCATCGGCATTGTCGGCGGTATAGTCATCGGTACAGCCGCTGTGGAAGCGGGATTTGTCAGTAATGTCTTGCTGATGCTTGTCGCTTTGGCTGCCTTGGCTTCATTTACAGTGCCGATTTACCAAATCAGCAATACGATTCGCCTTATCCGCTTTCCTTTTCTAATTGCAGCCCAGTTATACGGGCTGTTTGGAATAGCTTTATGCAGTGCATTCATATTAAGTCATTTATTGAAATTGACTTCGCTTGGCAGTCCTTATTTAGACCCGCTTTACCCGTTAAGAATTCATGACTTTAAAGATAGTCTGATTCGCCTCCCTTTTTCAAAGCAGAAAAAACGCCCGCAATTTCTGCGGACGGAAAATTCACTAAGGATAAGGAAGGAGGCAAAAATGCGAAACTCCCATAATGATATTGATGAATAAGGTGTAGAAAGCGGTGAGATGGCATGGAAGTCAAACCAAATGAAACTAAACTAATATCTCCATTTTTTGTTTTTTTCCTCATGCCAGGCATGCAGATAGGAGTAGGGATATTGGGGTTTGAACGGATCATAGCGAAAGAGGCTGGCCAAGACGCATGGATAGCGGTCCTGATATCAGGGTTGATCATAAATGTTCTGCTTTGGATGTGTTTCAAGCTTTTAGGCAGGGGCCCCCAGACACTTGATTTGGTTGCCATCCATAAGGATTTGTTTGGCAAATGGGTCGGAAATGCTTTCAATATTTTATTCATCCTCTACTTTATAATGATTTCCATCATTCTTATCAGGACTTATTTAGAAGTCATTCAGGTTTGGATGTTCCCTGGTGTCAATGTCCTGATGCTAATAACCATCATTCTTATTCTTGTGTATAACTTTGTGGAGGGAGGTTTCAGGGTCATTACCGGTTTTTGCATAATCGGGCTTATTATCGGATCGCCATTATTCCTTTTGAATTATTTTCCATTGAAGTATGCCCACTTTGAAAATTTGGGTCCGTTTCTTGATCATTCCTTTTTGGACATCATGAAGGCCTGTAAGAAAATGACCCTGAATTACCTTGGTTTTGAATTACTCCTCATTTATTATCCTTTCATTAAAAATCGTGAAAAATCTCAAAAATGGGCCCACTTAGGGGCGTTGTTTACTATGGTGATATATTTAGTATCCATAATTGTTTCGTTGGCCTACTATCATCAAGATCAGCTGAAAGATGTAATTTGGGCAACTTTGACGTTATGGAAAATTGTAGACCTTCCATTCATTGAAAGGTTCGAATACATAGGGATTTCCGTTTGGCTGTTCATGGTGCTGCCGAATGTTTGCATAGGGGTTTGGGCAGCAAGCAGGACAGCGAAAAGAGTATTCGGATTCAGACAGAAAAAGATGGTGGTTCTCATTCTGATTACCATCTTAGTTTCCTGCATTTTTTTGGATAACCGCTATAGAATCGATAAGTTTAACACGATCAGTTCGCAAATTGGTTTTTATATCGTTTATTTATATCTTCCTCTCTTATTCATATGGCAGTCGATCGTCTATAAAGTTAGGGGGCATAAATCATGAAAATCAAACTTCTCTTGATAACATTAGCGAGCTTTTTGGTGGCGGCGTGCGGCGTGGAAAAGCAAATATTAGAAGATATATTAATTGCTGAAGTCGTAGGTTATGATGATGCCGAAGGCAAAAAAATCAAAGGTACGGTCGTTGTCAGCGTTCCTCAGCCTGGGGAGGAAGCAGATCTGGGTAAAGAAGTATATGAAGCGAACTCCCATGATATAAAGGCGGCCCGCCAGCAAGAAAATGCAAAAACACCATACCCGATTGTCGGCGGGAGACTGACAGTCATTCTATATGGTGAAGGATTGGCAAGTAATGGGTTGAATGATTATGTCGATACATATAGGCGTGACCCAATGGTGGGAAGGGATTTGTATTTAGCGGTCGTTCATGGCAAAGCGGAGGATGTAGTTAAAATGGAGCCAAAGTTGATTAAAACTCCAGGGGTTCAAGTGAAAGAGCTGATCGAACAGAATATAAGGACCAATTTGCCTGATGTGGATCTTCACAGGTATTTATATGCGTGCCATGGTAAAGGAATCGATCCGGTCTTGCCCTTATTGGAAACTGCAGGAGACCAAATACGGGTAAGGGGGATCGCTTTGTTTAAAAAGGATCGTTATATAGGTAAATATATCCCTTATGAAGACGGCTTTTTATATAAAGTCCTTAGTGAAAACTTTAAGCTTGGGAGTTATGAGATTAAGTGGAAGGAAAATGACTTTACCGATATCAATAACGTGGAGTCACGTGTCCATTATCATATTTCGAATGCCAATCAAGACCCCAAGGTCAGGATTGATGTGAAATTAAAAGCGAGTCTGCTAGAGGTCCAGGGCTATGACTTGGGCAAAGCGGTCGACCTGAATAAAATAGAGGCCAGGGCCGAGCATGTCATTGGTAAAAAATTAAATGAGATGGTAACCATGTTTCAGGAGAACAATATAGATCCGATTGCACTCGGTGATCATGCTAAAAGTAAAACAAGAAATTTCGACCAAAAACATTGGGAGGAGGCATATCCCGATATTCCAATCGAGGTCGATCTGGATATTGAAATGATTCAAACGGGAATAGCTGAATAAAAATAGAATATTCTGGAGTTTCCCCCTTTATAATAGGGTATTGGTGTAATGATTGTGTCAATGCGCTAAAGAGGGGGAAAAGCATGGACAAAGCATGGTGGAAAGAGGCAGTCGTGTATCAAGTGTATCCAAGGAGTTTTATGGATAGTGATGGCGATGGGATAGGGGATATAAACGGGATCTTGATGAAGCTCGATTATTTACAAGAGTTGGGTGTGAACGTGATATGGCTATCCCCAGTTTATCAATCTCCCAATGATGACAATGGGTACGATATCAGTGATTATAAATCAATCATGACTGAATTCGGGACCATGTCTGATTTCGATAGGTTGTTGAAGGCAGTTCATGAGCGTGGAATGAAAATCATGATGGACCTCGTGGTCAACCATTCTTCAGATGAACATCCGTGGTTCGAGGAATCCCGATCCTCAAGAGATAATCCGAAACGTGATTATTATATTTGGAAACCTGGCAGGAATGGGAAAGAGCCAAATAATTGGGAGTCCATTTTTAAAGGTTCAGCATGGCAATATGATGAAGGAACCGATGAATATTATTTACATTTATTCAGCAGGAAACAACCGGATTTAAACTGGGAGAACCCTAAGCTCCGTGAAGAAATCTACAGCATTATGACTTGGTGGCTGGATAAGGGTGTCGATGGCTTCCGGATGGATGTCATCAACTTCCTTTCAAAAGATCAAAGCTATTCAGATGGAGCCGTTCATCATGAGAAGCAGTATGGTGATGGAAGCCCCTTTTTCCTGAATGGCCCGCGCATACATGAGTTTTTGCAGGAAATCAATCAACGGGCACTTTCTGGACATGACGTGATTACGGTTGGGGAGATGCCAGGCGTCACACCGGAGGAAGCACAATTGTTCACAGGTAAAGGTCGTGGTGAGCTACATATGGTCTTTCAATTCGAACATATGGATTTGGGGAAGGGACCAGAAGGGAAATGGAGTAACGATAAATGGAAGCTAACCGATTTAAAGCGAATTCTCTCCAAGTGGCAGACTGGTTTGGAGGGGGATGGCTGGAACAGTTTATACTGGAACAACCATGATCAGCCCCGGGTTGTCTCAAGGTTTGGTAATGATGGAAAGTATCGTATTGAAAGCGCAAAGATGCTTGCCGCTTGTCTTCATATGCTTCAAGGTACACCTTATATATATCAAGGGGAAGAGCTTGGCATGACCAATGTTGCATTTGAGGGCATCGATGAATACCGGGATATCGAAACATTGAATTCTTATGACGAACTCGTCAATTCTCATGGCTGGTCAAAAGAGCGGATGATGTCAGCCATCCACGCCCGCAGCCGGGATAATGCGAGGACACCGATTCAGTGGAATGACTCCCGGAACGCCGGATTCACGAAAGGGACTCCTTGGATTAAGGTTAATCCCAATTTTCCCGAGATTAATGCAGAAAAGGCCTACAATGATTCGAATTCCATTTTTCATTTTTATAAAAAGCTTATCCAATTACGCAAGGAACATGAAATCGTCGTTTATGGCCGTTTTGAACTGCTGTTGCCGGATGATGAACGAATATTTGCCTACACGAGATCGTTGGAAGAAGAAAAGCTGTTGGTGCTATGTAACTTTAAAGAAGAGCAGGCTCCCTATACTTTGCCTGAAGAGCTGCATGCATATGCTGCCACAAAGCTGATCGGCAATTATGATCAGGAGGAAGAAGGAATCTCCAGCAAACCCCTGCAACCATATGAATGCCGTGTTTATCATTTGAAATGAAAAAAGGACCTGTCCTTCTCCATTTAGGGAAGAACAGGTCCTTTGCGTATTATTTTGATTTAAGGTCACATTCCTCTAGCGGAATGATTTTCGTTTTATGTTTAATTTTATAGCCGAACCATAGGACGAAAAATAGGATCAAGCCAATGTAGGAAACGAACATTGAATTCCAATCGATCCCATCGCTGCTGAAAGCTTGATAGCCTTGTCCGATGATAATGATAATACAAAGGACAAGTGCGAATATAGGCCCGAATGGGAAGCCTTTTGCCCGGAATGGTAAAGCATTCATATCAAGGCCTTGAGCAGCGTAAGCTTTGCGGAACCGATAATGGGCAATTGCAATCCCTACCCAGGTGACGAATCCTGCCATGCCTGAAGCGTTCAATAACCAGATATAAACGACGCCATCACCGAAAAACGAAGCTAAGAATGCAACGCAGCCAACTAAAGAAGTCACGATAAGTGCATTCACGGGTACTCCTCTTTTATCTAACTTACCTAAGAACTTCGGTGCTTTCCCATCACGTGCCAAGTCCCATAGCATACGGGTTGAAGCGTACATGCCAGAGTTACCGGCAGAGAGTACGGATGATAAAATGATCGCGTTCATGATGGATGCGGCAAATGCAAGGCCGGCCCGTTCAAATACAAGCGTGAATGGACTTACGGCAACATCTTCACTCAATAAACGTGAATCGGTAAACGGAATGATCATGCCAATTACAAAAATGGCTAAGATATAGAATAAGATGATACGCCAGAAAACGGATCTGATCGCTTTTGGGATATTTTTTTCTGGATCCTCACTTTCACCAGCGGTCACTCCAAGCAATTCCGTACCTTGGAATGAAAAGCCGGCAGCCATGAATACACCTAGAATCGTGAAGAACCCTCCGTTAAAGGGACCTTCGCCCATTGTGAAATTGGAAAAACCAATTGGGTCTTTCCCACCCATGATTCCGAGAATGATCAGAACACCCGTGATCAAGAAAATGACGACTGTCACGACCTTGATCATGGCAAACCAGAATTCTGTTTCCCCGAAACCTTTAACTGACATGTAATTGATAAGAAACATAGTGATTAACGCAATGGCACTCCAGATAATTGAAGGGCTATCAGGGAACCAGAACTTCATAATTAAGACAACGGCTGCCAATTCAGCGGCAATGGTGATTGCCCAGTTATACCAGTAGTTCCAACCAATCGCAAAACCGAAAGACGGATCGACGAATTTGGATGCATAGACACGGAACGAACCGGCCACTGGCATGAACGCTGCCATTTCTGCAAGACTTGTCATTAAGTAATAAACCATGATGCCGATGATCGCGTATGCCACCAAGGCACCGCCGGGACCGGCTGAATGAATGGCACCGCCACTTGCTAAAAATAAACCTGTTCCAATCGTTCCACCTAATGAAATCATCATTAAATGACGCGCTTTCAGGCTCCTTTTCAGTTCAGTAGGGCTTGATGCTGATTGTGAATTTGACAATTGATGTTACACTCCTTTTTATTGGAAGGGAACGAAAAATAAAAAACAGCAGTCGAAAAAGATCGACGGCTGTTTATAATAAACCCGTTTATCCTTCCGAAGATAGCTCCCCACGCTTTGTGAAAAAACGTGACAGTGGTGTTCCTATTCGGTTACACCGCCAGCAAGAATATACATGGAATATACCCTAACTTCGGCAACTTATCCTTTCAAACGGAGTCTTTAATTTTCCAGAATCTCGTCCGTTTTACTTTTATAAGCTGCAGCCTCTAACTCATCGGTAAATGAGGAAGTATTCAATTTTCTAAAATCGTTGGCGTCAGCTTGTGGGTGACGTCGGACGATTATACTCATGAAATTCATGCAATCGCTAATAGATTGCTAGTAATTGAGTAAACTTTACTATATCAAAATTATAAAATAACTTCTGGGATATCGCAATGATTATTTTACGTGGTTATTTTTTCCTAGTTATGAGTGATGGCAGTAAGGAAGAATTCAAGTACTAAAATAAAGCATCCTCTTGACTAAACGGTTTTCCTTTTTATTAGTGCGTAGTCCAGTTTTACATGTTTGACCTCTTCAGGATTCTCAAATAGGTCCACTGCCATTTTCCCAATCCATTCCAGCGGTAAGGAGATGGTCGTGATGTCGAGTATTTCGCCAAGGCTATCATTATTGAAGCCGAGAATGGCCACATCTTCCGGTACCCTTATACCCGATTTCTTAGCGGTAAGAATGAAGCCCGCCGCCGTGTCATCATTCGTGATGATGATGGCATCAGGTTTATCCATCATCGAATTCCATTCCTGAAACAATTGTTCACCGTCTTTGATATGATAACTGCCTTCAAATAGCCATTCTTTATTGTTTATCAGTTGATGTTTACTCATGATATCGTTAAAGGCCTTTGTACGATGGGAACTATTTCTGCTCTTTTTACGGCCGAGGCTGTATCCGATTTTCTTATATCCTTTAGCAATCACGTACTCAAGGGCACAGGAAAAAGCGGCATAATGATCAATGCTGATGGATGAGAATTCAGCTTGGGCTGTATCTTCACATAAAATAATCGGTCCGTATTTTTGATAATCCAAGAGGATTTTCATTTCCGAAATCCTTGAACAAACGATAATGCCATCGAGCTGCTTCATTTGCAGCATATTAAAAGCCTGGATCTCTTTCTCTCTATCATAATTTGTTTGAAAGATGACGATATGACAGCCAATTGCATTTGCCTGTTTAGTGATTCCGTTAACGATTGCCCCGTAATATGGGTGATTGTTGAAGGGGATGATAATGCCGATAAGATTGGTTTTGCCTTTTGAAAGATGAATGGCGTTGATGTTTCTCGTATAATTCAAACGATCGATCGCTTCTAAGACGCTCTTTCTTTTATCGGGGCTTACATATGGATGATCATTCAATACACGAGACACTGTTGAGACAGATACACCAGCACATTGAGCTATTTCTTTAATATTTGTCATGGTATCACCGTTTTTTCTTTTTTTATATTGTACAGTATGAAACCCATTTCAGGGCAAGGGAACAGTGTGGGGCTGCTGAAGATTTCTTCAAATAAGGTCTTGTTCTGGTATTGGTTTCATCCTTTAAGATTTGTTTAAGTCTTAGAGGAGGAGGAAATCATGATGTTCCAAACTTTAATCACCCTGTTTGTGCTTTGCGGAATCGAATTGGGATTTGCGTACTTGGCAATTTCCTTGAAACAGGAAAAATAAGTGTCAAAGCCCGAATTCCGCGGCATTATGCGTGGAAACCGCGTTTACTCGTGAATTTCACGTCGTCCCTAAATAGCTCCCCTAGGTTTATATTCACCATAAAAACTCCACAATATAAATATAACTTCATCATTCGGAATGATTGACTGTCAGGGAGCTCCCTAGTGGAGCTTCCTGACAGTTTTTGCTGTGTGTATTAGTCATCCGCCTTTTTGAAATGTTTAAAAATAGTTGCACTTTTTTTGTATATTTGTGTATAGTATAAAATAAGTTGTGTAGAGGAAACTTTTTAGCATTTACGACAATGTAAAAAAATTTACACTTAGTTTTGCGCATGGCAAACTATTTTAGAAAGATGAAAAAGGGAGGGAATATGGATGGGTTTTCTAAAATCTATTGGAGGCGTGCTTGCTGCATTGCTGATTTTAACGGGGTGCGGCAATGATACGGCCGAAAGGGATAATGGCAAGCTGAATGTCGTTACAACAACGGGAATGATTGGGGATTTGGTTGAGAATATCGGCGGTAAAAATGTCGAGGTCACAAGTTTAATGGGACCGGGAGTCGACCCCCATCTATATAAAGCGACGCAGGGTGATGTGAAGACACTGGATTCGGCTGATATGATTTTTTATAACGGATTGCATCTTGAAGGGAAAATGGCGGATATATTTGAAATGATGAGCAAGGATAAACCGACGATTGCCGTAACGGAAGACTTTAAGGAGAACCAACTTAGAAAAGTGAGTGCAACGGAGCATGATCCCCACGTATGGTTTGATGTAAAGCTTTGGATCGTTGCGGCGGAGGCAGTTAAGAAAGAATTGATTGCCAAGGACCCGGACAATGAAGCAGAGTATCGTGAAAATTATGAGGAGTATGTTCTGCAATTGGAGGAACTTGATAAATATGTCCAGGAGGAAATTAATAAAGTGCCAGAAGACCAGCGGGTGCTCGTTACAGCACATGATGCTTTTGGATACTACGGGCAGTCATATGGCCTGGACGTAAGAGGGCTCCAAGGGATCAATACATTATCGGAATATGGATCAAAAGATGTGACGGATATGCGGAATTATCTTGTGGAGAACAAAATAAAAGCGATTTTCATTGAGTCAAGTGTACCGAGGAAGGCTATCGAGGCTGTCATCCAAGGAGCAGGTAAGCAGGGCCACAAAGTGGAAATCGGCGGTGAATTGTTCTCGGATGCCATGGGTGAAAGAGGGACGGAAGAAGGAACATATATCGGAATGGTCCGTCATAATACCGACACCATCGTCCATGCTTTGAAATAAGGGGGGGAAACTATGAATCAAGCAGCTTTGAAGGTCGAGAATTTAACGATTGCTTATCATAAGAAACCGGTTGTCGAAGATGTCTCATTTGAGGTGCCGGAAGGGAATTTAATCGGTATCATAGGCCCAAATGGAGCAGGGAAGTCCACTTTGATAAAGGGAATACTCGAATTGATCCCAAAAATATCGGGGCAAATCACAATAAAGGGCTCTACTTATAAAACGATGAGGAAGAGTATCGGCTATGTCCCACAGCGGGAGTCGGTGGATTGGGATTTTCCGACCAACGCACTTGATGTCGTGATGATGGGCAGATATGGTCATCTCGGATGGCTGAGGCGACCAGGGAAGTCCGAAAGGCAGAAGGGGATGGAGTGCCTGGAAAAGGTGGGGATGGCTGAATACGCTAACCGCCAGATCAGCCAGCTATCAGGTGGACAGCAGCAACGGATATTCCTGGCCCGTGCATTGGCACAGGAAGCGGATATTTATTTTATGGATGAACCGTTCGTAGGGGTGGATGCCGCAACAGAGAAAGCGATCATACAATTGCTGATGGAATTGAAGGAAAAAGGCAAAACCGTTCTGGTTGTGCACCATGACCTATCCACCGTGAAGGAATATTTCGACTGGACGATGTTATTGAATAAGAAGGTGATGAAAATAGGTCCGACAGAGGAAGTGTTCATTCCCGAATACTTACAGGCAACATATGGAGGCCGCTTAGCGATACTATCAGACACAAAGTCCGGCCTTTTATTAAAATGAGGTGTACACGATGAACATAATGGACATTATCACTGATCCAAATACAAGGTGGATATTGCTCGGCACGATGTTCCTCGGATTAAGCAGCGGGGTCATCGGCAGCTTTGCCTACCTCAGAAAGCAATCTTTGCTTGGCGACACGCTCGCACATGCAGCGTTACCCGGTATCTGTGTCGCCTTTATGTTAACTGGGGTGAAATCGACTTCCTACTTTCTGGTAGGTGCTGCCCTGGCTGGCTTAGTGGCTGTCTTCTTGATCAGTGTGCTTACGAGATACAGTAAGATCAAGCAGGATGCGGCCTTGGGAATCGTCTTATCTTCTTTCTTTGGCTTTGGAATTGTCATGCTTACGCAAATCCAGCAGAGCGAGTATGGAAACCAGAGTGGGTTGGATACCTTTTTATTCGGGCAGACGGCGTCAATGGTGATGTCCGATGTATATATGATGATGACGGTTTCCTTTATTCTCATTTTCACTTGTACCGTATTTTTTAAAGAATTCAAATTACTGTCCTTTGACCCTGGGTTTGCTAAGGGGATGGGATTGCCGGTTGTTTTTCTGGATTATTTCATCATGATGCTGATCGTGGCAGCTGTAGTGATCGGCATCCAGGCTGTAGGAGTCGTATTGATGGCATCTTTACTGATCACGCCTGCGGTATCTGCGAGGTATTGGACGGAGCGCCTGCATATCATGGTCATCCTGTCTGGCATATTCGGAATGTTGAGCGGCGTGTCTGGAACGTTGATCAGTACATCGGTCAATGATTTGCCAACAGGACCGTTAATTGTCTTATCCGCGACGGTATGGTTTTTCTTTTCCATGCTTTTTGCACCTAAACGCGGAGTGCTTTCATCTGTATGGAGAAGGGTATCGACGAAAAAGAAATATTCTCTCGAACAGGATAGAAGGAAAGGGAGCCACTCATCATGAATGATTTTTGGATTATCTTAGTCGGAGCATTAGTGGCGGGTTCTTGCAGTGTATTAGGGTGTTTTTTGATAGTCAGGAAAATGACGTTGATTGGGGATGCAATCAGCCATTCCGTTTTGCCGGGAATCGTATTGGCATTTTTAATGACCGGAACCCGTGATTCGGTTCCAATGCTGATCGGGGCGGCTGTGCTCGGCTTGCTTACCGTATTCTTGATCCAGCTTTTCCAATCGTCTGGCGTTCAATCCGACGCAGCTATCGGGATTGTATTCACCTCCCTTTTTGCAACGGGGATCGTGCTCGTGAGCTTGTACACGCAACAAATAGATTTTGACCTGGAGCATGTCCTTTATGGCGAAATAGCCTATACTCCATGGAACACGATGACAATCGCGGGAATCGAAGCTGGACCAAAAGCTGTTTGGATAGTCGGCAGTTGTTTTATCCTGAACCTTATACTGATCTTCCTTTTCTTCAAACAGTTTAAACTCGTATCTTTTGATCCATCACTTGCGGCTGCAATGGGAATTCCTGTACTGTTCTTTCATTACTTATTGATGAGCCTCATTTCACTGACGACTGTAGCTTCTTTTGATAGTGTAGGTTCCATTTTAGTGGTTGGAATGCTCATCATACCTGCGGCAACGGCATATCTGCTGTCAGACCGTTTAAGCCTCATGATATTGGTCAGTATCGGGGTCGGGGTGCTAAGTTCCATCATCGGCTACTATTCAGCCACCATTTTGGATGCCTCGATATCAGGCTGCATGGTGGGTTCGGCCGCCATATTATTCGGATTGGCCTTTCTCTTCTCCCCAAGCCATGGATTGGTCAGCCTATTGCTGAAACGGAGAAAATCAAAGGAATCACATGCATAGCTCCCCCGCCTACAGGCTTCATGGAAATGATTCCATGAAGCCTGTAAACTATCCTTCTATATAGTTGTGATTTTATTTGTTTAAAGTATAATGAATAAGTGTATTTATAGATGTATCGCAGGAGCCTTTTTAAGGGAGAGTTAAGTATGGAAGAACAAAATAAATTTTCGTCACGAATAGATTTTTCTTTGGTTACAATATTGCTGTTATTATGCGTTGGAAGTTGCCTGGCAATCTATAGTGCCCAAACGACTGGACAGTACGCTGAAAACTTCTTAATAAAACAAATTTTTTGGTATATAGTAGGAATCGGAATCGTATTAGGGTTCATCACCCTTGATTCGGATCAGTTGAAAAAAATTTCTTGGTACGCCTATGGCTTCGGATTATTTTTGCTTTTTTTGCTGATCATTATGCCGGATAGCATCGTTCCTGTCCGGAATGGTGCGAAAAGTTGGTTCATCATTCCGGGAATCGGTTCGATTCAGCCATCGGAATTCATGAAGGTTTTCCTGATCCTGGCTTTGGCGAATGTCATCTCAAACCATCATCTCAAAAACACGCTGAAAACGATTCAAACGGATATCTGGCTGCTGATTAAAATCGGTCTTGTGACTGGTGCCCCTTTATTGTTAATCATGCAACAGCCGGATTTGGGCACCTCGCTTGTCATCATGTCAATCATGCTCGGAATGATTTTCATATCAGGGGTATCATGGAAGATCCTGCTGCCGATCGTTTCGGGAGGAATTGTAGTCGCTTCAGCGGTCCTGTACTTTGTACTTTGGAAGCCGGAAATCCTGGAAAAATACCTAGGGGTGAAATCCTATCAATTCGGCCGTATTTATTCTTGGCTGGATCCATATAATTATGCCAGCTCCGAAGGGTATCACTTAACCAAATCGTTACTGGCCATCGGCTCCGGCCAGACCACAGGCAAGGGAATCGGTTCAAGGGAAGTGTATTTGCCTGAGAGTCATTCGGATTTCATTTTCAGCATCATCGGTGAAGAATTCGGCTTCATCGGATCAAGCATCATTATCTCCTTGTTTTTCCTATTGATTTACCATATAACAAAAACAGGAATGGACACGAAAAATAACTTCTATACATATATCTGTGTTGGCGTTATCAGCATGTTGACGTTCCACGTTTTTCAAAATATCGGCATGACTGTAGGCCTTTTGCCGATAACGGGGATTCCGCTTCCATTTGTCAGTTATGGAGGAAGCTCGCTAATGGGGAACATGATGGCCATGGGATTAATATTCAGCATTCGGTATCACTATAAGAAGTATATGTTTTCAACGGATATCTAAATAAAAGCCGGCCCCCGATGGGCCGGCTTTATTTGTAGCAAAAAAACAAAAGGAGTGGAATCCCCCCCTGAATGTTTGCTTATTGAATGTTCGTTCCAGATGGGAATTGATTTTTATAACCGGAAAATTGTTGATACGATTGGCCTAAGCTAGTTGCTTGCGCCTTTTCTAAACTATACCAGCCTTTTTCGAACATAAGGTTATAGAGTTCACGCTGCATCTCCTGATTTTCTTTGGAAATGGAGAAAATGTCTTGGAATAGTGCTTGGTTACTCATTTCATGCAGGGCAACGGAAAGGGAGTTACAAAAGTACTTTTCAGTTGAAAGCATATCATTTATAAAATCCCGGTCATTCATTTGCGGTGTCTTTGCCACGGGAGATTCAGGATTTTGGACTTTGTTTTCATTGGGCATCAAGAACCCTCCTTTATTGATATTGTTGTTGACCCTGATTTTGGTTTGGGTTCAAGTGTTTCAAAATGGTATCGTAATGGCGTTGATGCATCAGTCCGCACCGATTTAACGCATCAATGATTTGCGGGTCCTTACATTGTGTGGCAAAAAAATGTGCTTTTTTAACCGCATTCAGATTCCATGCAAGCATATCGGTTAAGTATAAGCTATCTTTCACCGAAACCATTTCCGGCGGCTGTTTCATAAAGCCGGTCGGCTGCTGTTGGCTATTAAACGAATTTTGCTGTTCCATCATTCTACCTCCTTAAGTGTTCTTTTAAACGAGCTTAATTTTCCCTTCATGAAATTTTTTTATTCTTGCTTCTAAATATCTGAAAAATGAATTAAATGGTAAAATAATCTTGTGCATCTATTTTCCAAAATGATTTGGAGGGGAATGCAGATGGAAAGAATCCTGAAAAATCTATTCCTTTTTTTATCAAAGAATAAAGCTATGACAAAGGCAGCGAAAAAATACGGGCTGCGGTTTGGTGCATCTCGTTTCGTGGCAGGAGAATCTTTGGATATGGTATGTGATGTGATTGCTGATCTTAACCGGAAAGGGCTTGCTGTCACCATTGATTATTTAGGTGAATTCATTGAAGATGAACAAGAAGCAGGGAAGATGGCCGATGAGTGCATCGAAGCTATCCGGATGATTGGCACTAATGAACTGGATTCACAGTTATCCCTGAAGCTGACCTCGATGGGCTTGGATGTGTCCGAACAAGTCGTAATGAATAACATGCGGAGGATCTTGGATGAAGCTAAAGCCCATCGTGTTTTCGTGACGCTTGATATGGAAGATTTTCCGCGCTGTCAGCCGACTTTGGATGTATTCAAAAACCTTAAGCCTGAATATAATGAATTGGGGACTGTCATCCAAGCTTATCTGTATCGGACTGAGAGGGATATTGAGGAGCTGGATGCATACCATCCAAATCTAAGACTTGTTAAAGGGGCTTATAAAGAACCAAGGGAAGTGGCTTTTCCCGAAAAAAAAGATGTGGATGAGAATTTCAAGAAAATCATCAAGATGCATATGCAAAATGGAAATTACACAGCCGTTGCCACACATGATGATAAAATCATTGATTATACGAGGGAATTGGTCAAAGATCAGGGCATTCCGCGGGATTCGTTTGAATTTCAAATGTTATACGGCATCCGTACTGAAAAGCAGTTTGAACTTGCTAAAGAAGGATATAAGGTAAGGGTATATGTTCCTTATGGTACGGATTGGTATGGATATTTCATGCGCCGCCTTGCGGAGAGGCCGGCCAATATTGCTTTCGTTTTAAAAGGCCTATTCAAGAAATAGGAAGCGAGAGCCGCCCCGGAAAAGGGACGGCTGCTCAGATTAAGAAGGATTATCTTTTGAACTGATTGTTCTGGCTGTTCACTTTATTGATTCCATGTTGACGTTCGGCGCCAGGACCGGCATTGCCTTTGACGCTTGCTGCGCTTACGGCTGCTTTAGAAGGATTATCTTTACGCTTCATTATATAAGTCACCTCCTGCCCGGTTATTTTTTACTGAACGGAGGATAAATAACCGAAAGAACGCGGAGAAAAAAATTTTTTTCCTGTTTAATCATTGCGGAATTTCCAAATATATTCTATATTAGTAATAAGAAAAAATATTCAAAATTTTTTTGAATTAAAAATGAATGAGCATTCATTCAATAAAATGTGTAAGGGGGATATAAACTTGGTTCGACAAATACGAAAGGCTGCTGTTCTAGGGTCAGGAGTTATGGGATCAGGGATTGCTGCACACCTTGCTAACATCGGCATTCCGACTTTATTATTGGATATTGTACCTCGTGAACTCACTGAGGATGAAAAGAAAAAGGGACTGACATTAGAGAATAAACAAGTGCGTAACCGTATCAGCCAAACTGCGATTACGAAACTTTTAAAACAGAAACCAGCTCCGCTTTCGGCTAAGGGAAACATTGCGTTGATCGAGGCAGGAAACCTGGAAGATGATATAAGTCGTTTAAAGGATGTCGATTGGATCATCGAAGTGGTCGTTGAGAAGCTTGAGGTTAAGCAAAGTGTGTTCGCCCAGGTTGATCAGCATCGTAAACCGGGAAGCATCGTTTCATCGAATACATCCGGAATTTCAATCGAAGCTATGGCAGAAGGCCGTTCGGAGGACTTTCAAAAGCACTTCCTGGGAACTCATTTCTTCAATCCGCCGCGTTATCTTAAATTGTTGGAAATCATTCCTACTAAGGCAACTTCAACAGAAGTGCTCGAATATATGAAACGCTTCGGCGAAGATGTACTTGGAAAAGGTGTTGTCGAAGCCAAGGATACCCCTAACTTCATCGCAAACCGCATTGGAACTTATGGTTTATTGGTCACTCTGCGGGAAATGCAAAAAGGCGGATACAGTGTCGGTGAGGTCGATTCGGTTACAGGTCCGTTGATTGGAAGGGCAACTAGCGCGACATTCCGGACACTTGATGTAGTTGGATTGGATACCTTTGCCCATGTTGCCAGAAACGTTTATGACCAGGTGGATGGAGAAGAAAAAGAGGTTTTCAAGATACCTGAGTTCATGAATGAGATGCTTAAGAATGGGTGGCTTGGAAGCAAGTCAGGCCAAGGATTCTTCTTGAAAAAAGGCAAGGAAATCCTTGAACTGGATCCCGAAACCCTTGAATATGCTGCACGAAAACGATTAAAAACGCCATCCATCGAAATGGCTAAACAGGCCAAGGGCTTGGAAAATAAAATGAAAGCGCTTGTTTATAGCGAAGACCGTGCCGGCCAATTACTTTGGAATGTCCTGAATCCGGCGTTAGTGTATTCTGCCCAGTTGCTTGGAGACATCGCGGACGACATCGTGGCGATCGATCAAGCGATGAAATGGGGCTTCGGATGGTCCACAGGACCTTTTGAAACCTGGGATGCGATAGGTGTAGAAAAATCGGTAGCCCGAATGGAAGCGGAAGGCATCACTGTTCCGCAATGGGTGAAGGATATGCTAGCTAAAGGCATCACGTCTTTCTATAAAGAAGAAAATGGCATGGTTCACTATTATGATAATGGTGAATATAAAGAACTTGTCGAAAATCCTAAAGTGATCAATCTTAAAGCGATCAAGAAGCAAAAAGGCGTAATCAAGAAAAACAGTGGTGCAAGCTTGATTGATATCGGCGATGGAGTGGCTCTGCTTGAATTCACTTCACCGAATAATGCAATCGGTCTGGATATCATTCAAATGATCAATGCGGCGGTCGACGAAGCGGAAGCGAATTTTAAAGGACTGGTCATCGGAAACCAAGGAAAGAATTTCTGTGTCGGCGCTAATATTGCAATGATGCTGATGGAAGCGCAGGATGACAATATTTTTGAACTCGATATGGTCATCAGCCAATTCCAACAGGCGATGCTTAAAATTAAGTACAGTGCAGTTCCTGTAGTGGTTGCCCCGTTTAATATGACACTTGGCGGGGGGGCTGAAGTGTCCCTTCCGGCAGCGCGCATCCAGGCAACGACTGAAACGTATATGGGACTAGTGGAACCTGGTGTAGGTTTGATCCCAGGCGGGGGCGGGACTAAGGAACTTTATGTGAAGACGTTGAGGAATATGCCGAAGGGTGTAGATTTCGACTTACAAAAAGTGGCCAACCAAGTATTTGAAACGGTCGCCATGGCAAAAGTTTCGACCTCCGCCGAGGAAGCGAGAGGGAATAATTTCCTCAATTCAGCTGATGGAATAAGCGTGAATGCGGATCATCAGCTATATGATGCGAAACAGGCGGTACTTTCCATGCATGAACAAGGCTATACCGCTCCAGCCCGCACAAAGATCCCTGTCGTAGGTGAAACTGGATATGCCGCACTTCTATTAGGGGCGGAATCCATGCGCCTTTCAGGATTCTTATCAGAACATGACCTTGTCATAGCCAAAGAGCTTGCATACGTCCTGGCAGGAGGAAAACTCCCATTTGGCACGGAAGTAGATGAACAGTATATCTTGAACCTAGAAAAACAGGCATTCCTAAAACTGATTTCGACTCCGAAATCCCAGGCAAGGATGCAGCACATGCTCGTTAAAGGTAAACCACTCCGTAATTGATGAATAGATGAAGATATGGCCAAAACGAGATCAATAGATCGATAGCTTAAAAATGAGTAAGGGGGATCCTCATGAAAGAAGCGGTAATAGTAGCTGGAGCTAGGACTCCGGTAGGAAGAGCGAAAAAAGGTTCTCTTGCTAGTGTACGTCCTGATGATTTAGGGGCTCTTGTCGTAAAGGAAACGTTAAAGCGTGCCGGGAATTATGAAGGCACAATAGATGACCTGATTATCGGTTGTGCAATGCCTGAAGCGGAGCAAGGATTGAACATGGCTCGTAACATTGGAGCATTGGCAGGGTTGCCTTATACAGTACCGGCCATAACGATTAATCGTTACTGTTCAAGCGGGCTGCAAAGTATCGCATATGGAGCGGAAAGGATCATGCTCGGCCAAAGTGATACAGTCATTGCAGGCGGGGCGGAATCCATGAGCCTTTTGCCAATGATGGGCCATGTAACACGTCCGAACGCGAGACTTGCGGAAACTGCACCGGAATATTATATGGGTATGGGTCACACTGCTGAAGCCGTTGCAAAAAAATACGGCATTTCCCGTGACGATCAAGATGCATTTTCTGTTAGAAGTCATCAAAAGGCGGCTAAGGCCATTGCAGAAGGAAAGTTTTCCGATGAGATCGTACCGGTTGACGTAACCCTTCGTTCAGTGGGACCAGATCTTAAGTTAAAGGAAAAATCATTTACTTTTACACAGGATGAGGGCGTTCGTCCAGGCACGACTGCCGAAGTGCTAAGAAAACTAAGACCTGCATTCTCCGTTACAGGATCCGTAACAGCAGGGAATTCATCACAGACGAGTGATGGTGCAGCCGCGGTCATGGTCATGGACGGGGAAAAGGCTTCTTCATTAGGGATGAAACCGATGGGTAAGTTCCGTTCCTTTGCTGTAGCTGGAGTACCGCCTGAAATTATGGGCATCGGGCCGATTGCAGCCATACCTAAAGCTTTGAAGCTAGCAGGTCTTGAGTTATCAGATATTGGTTTATTTGAATTGAATGAAGCCTTTGCCTCCCAATCCATCCAAATCATTCGTGAGCTCGGATTGAATGAAGAGATTGTCAATGTAAATGGCGGAGCCATCGCCTTAGGCCATCCACTAGGATGTTCGGGAGCAAAATTGACATTAAGCCTGCTTCATGAAATGAAGCGCAGAAACCAACAGTTCGGAGTCGTGACAATGTGTATCGGCGGCGGAATGGGTGCTGCCGGAGTATTTGAATTAATGGCGTAATCCCACCCCTTCCGGAAGCTGACATGCTTCCGGCGGGTTTACTATCTTAAACACATAGGAGGAAATAACATGTCCAATCAAACTACAGATAACCTCATTAAAGGCGGAGCCTTTTTAATAGAAGATATTACGTATGATCAAGTGTTTACTCCGGAAGATTATTCTGATGAGCATAAAATGATCGCCAAAACTTCCGAGGAATTCGTAGTGAATGAAATTCTGCCGCAGGTTGAACATTTAGAAAACCATGAGTTTGACCGTTCCGTTAAATTACTGAAGCATGCAGGTGAAATCGGTTTACTTGGTGCTGATGTTCCTGAGGAATATAGCGGATTGGGCCTTGATAAAATCAGTTCGGCATTGATTACGGAAAAAATGGCACTTGCAGGCGGCTTCGGAATTACGCATGGTGCACATGTAGGTATCGGATCTTTGCCGATCGTATTATTCGGGAATGAAGACCAAAAGAAAAAATACCTTCCGTTACTTGCAACGGGTGAGAAGATTGCTGCGTATGCCTTAACGGAACCAAGCTCAGGTTCAGATGCATTGGGAGCAAAAACGACAGCGAAACTGAATGCAGAAGGAACGCACTATATTTTAAATGGTGAAAAACAATGGATTACAAATGCAGGTTTTGCAGATGTATTCTGTGTATACGCGAAAATCGACGGTGAACAATTCTCAGCTTTCATTGTTGAGCGTGATTATAAAGGCGTATCAACTGGGGCTGAAGAGAAGAAAATGGGGATCAAAAGCTCATCCACACGTACTTTAATCCTCGAAGATGTTCATGTACCAGTCGAAAACCTTTTGGGTGTAGCCGGAAAAGGGCATGTCATCGCTTTCAATATCTTGAATATCGGCCGCTATAAATTAGGCGTCGGTGCTGTTGGCGGATCCAAACGCGCCCTTGAGATTACAGCTGCTTATACGAATCAACGTCAACAATTCAAAACGAAAATTTCCGATTTTAACTTGACGAAAGAAAAACTTGCAACAATGGCAGCTAAGATTTATGCAGCAGAAAGCTCTGTATATCGTACCGTTGGCCTTTATGATCAAAGACAAAGCAAATTGACGGATGAGCAAGTGAAAGATGGGAAATCAATGGCGGCTGCAATCGCTGAATATGCGATTGAATGTTCATTGAATAAATTCTTTGCTTCCGAAGTATTGGATTACGTTACGGACGAAGGCGTACAGCTTCATGGCGGTTATGGTTTCATGCAGGAGTATGAAATTGAAAAAGCATATCGCGACTCCCGTATTAACCGGATCTTTGAAGGTACGAATGAAATCAATAGATTGCTTGTCCCGGGAACTTTCTTGAAGAAAGCGCTTAAAGGGGAGTTGCCGCTACTTCAAAAAGCTCAAGGCCTGCAAGAGGAATTAATGATGATGATGCCGGAAGAACCTGGCGATGAGCCACTGGCACAAGAAAAAATGCTTGTTAGGAACGCTAAGAAAATCGGTATTTTGGCAGCTGGGCTTGCGGCACAGAAATACGGAAAAAGTCTTGATCAAGAACAAGAAATCCTCTCCAACATTGCTGATATCGCATCCCTTGCCTATGCAGCTGAATCCGTAGTATTGCGTACGGAAAAGGCAATTGCAACTACAGGTCTGGAGAAGAACAAACAAAAAGTGCTTTACACTGAAATCTTCGTTCAGGAAGCTTTCAATGAAATAGAACAGCATGCAAAGGAAACGTTAATTGCGGTGGAAACAGGGGATACTCTTCGCATCATGCTTTCCTCGCTCCGCAAGCTGACTAGACACACTCCGATCAATGTCATTGCGAAAAAACGCGAAGCTTCCGTCAAGGTAATCGAAGCGGAAAAGTATGCTCTTTAAGCAATGAGCCAGAATCCGTAAAGGGAATGCCCGCAATGGCATTCCCTTTATTTCAATTGATGAAATCGGATTGGAAATTCAAAAGACATTTCGTTGTATTGCGTGGTAAAAACGGGTATTCTATTGATAGGTGGTGAAATGATGGGCTTAACATTATATTGGTACCCAAAATGCGGTACATGCCGTAATGCGAAGAAGTGGCTGGATAATCATGAACTGCAATATGAAGCGATCCATATAGCGGATAATCCCCCTTCGCGAACTGAAATAGAACAGCTATATAAAAACAGCAATTTGGAGTTGAAGAAGTTTTTCAATACTAGCGGTCAAAAATATCGGGAGCTGGGCTTAAAGGATAAGCTGAAAGAAGCTTCTGAAGCAGAGATGCTTGATATATTGTCCACAGATGGCATGCTTCTGAAAAGGCCGATTGTTACGGATGGCACCAAAGTGACGGTAGGTTTCAAAGAAGAGCAATTCGAACAGGTTTGGAACTGAAATTTCACAAAATATTTGGTTAATTCCTTACTTAAACAAACAATCTACCTTATAATGTAATAGATAAAATAAGATGTACATATGGAGGGTTAATTATGACAACACCAAAAGAACTTCGTTACACTAAAGAACATGAATGGGTCAAAACGGAAGATGGAACAGTGCGCATTGGAATTACGGCATTCGCACAGTCCGAGCTTGGGGACATCGTATTCGTTGAGCTTCCGGAAATCGGCGATGAATTGAAAGCGAACGAACCATTTGGAAGTGTTGAATCCGTTAAGACCGTTTCTGAGCTTTATGCACCTATCAGTGGCAAGGTTGTTGAAGTAAACGAAGATTTAAGTGACAACCCTGAATATGTAAATGAGTCTCCTTATGAAAAGGCATGGATGGTCGTGCTTGAACCATCTAATGGCAGTGATATTGAAAACTTGATGAGCGCTGAAGAGTATGAGAGTTTAATCAACGGTTAATAAGAAGGAGAGGGGGGACTGAAAAGGCCTGCTCTCTTTTTCATTTTGTACAGTGGGTGAGTTGCGCACATAATTCGTGAGATGGAGTGATGACATGGAGTGGGGCGAATTCGAAAAAGTGATCATAGTAGAAGGCAGTTCCGATAGAAGAAAAGTTGCCTCCGTTTTAAATGAAGATGTGGAAATAAGATGTACGAATGGGACCATATCATTAACTAAGCTGGATGAATTAGTGGAAGAATTGATGGACCGTGATGTTTATCTCCTTTTTGACGCAGATGAATCAGGAGAAAAGCTGCGGAAGCAGTTCCGAAGGGAAATGCCGGAAGCGAACCACCTGTATATCAATAAAATGTACAAAGAAGTGGAAAGCTCACCCGAACATCATATCGCAACTGTGCTCCTATCTGCCAATATGAATGTGAAAATGAAATTTTTAAGTCAAAGGGTGAACGACTAATTGATGCAGGAATGGAAAGAAGAAGAGTGTAAGCTTGCTGTTGAAAGTGGGGAAACCTTTTGCTTATATTTATATACGCCTTTATGCGGCACCTGTCAGGTGGCATCCAAGATGCTGACGATAGCCTTGGAGCTTTTCCCGGAATTGAAGGCAGGCAAAATGAATATGAACTATGTCCAAGCAATTGCCGAATCATATGAAATCGAAAGTGTTCCTTGCTTATTGCTTTTCAAAGAAGGACAGCTGCACAAAAAAATATATGCCTTTCAATCCGTTCCTTATTTGTACGGATTGCTTAAGGAAATCAGCTAGGAAACCAATCAGATCCGTGGTTGGTTTCTTTGTTGCGTACATTTGAATGCAAGTTGAAAATAAACAAAGAATATTCTAACAATTCATTGACTGATTTATTCTAAAATGCTATATTTTGAATTAAGTAAAGTAACGGCAGAATTTAATAGTTCTTATCAAGAGTGGCGGAGGGACTGGCCCGACGAAGCCCGGCAACCGGTATAAATTTTATATACGGTGCTAATTCCAGCAGAGTGTTGGCTCTGGTAGATGAGGTGTGTTCTTGAAACCTCTTCTTATTGAAGTGGTTTTTTTGTTTATAAAAGGCCAGATTTCATAAAATTCCAATTAAATCCATAAAAAAGAGGAGAATTAATATGTCAGGGAAAAAGTTGCGTTTCGAAACATTGAGTGTTCATGGCGGTCTGCAAGCTGATGAAACAGGTGCCCGTGCAGTTCCTATCTACCAAAGCAATGCATACTTGTTCAAAGACACCGACCATGCAGCGAATTTATTTGGCCTAAAGGAGAATGGATATATATATACACGGCTTCATAATCCCACGGTCAGCGTTTTTGAGGAAAGAATGGCCTTACTGGAAGGCGGTATCGGCGGATTGGCAACGGCAAGCGGGATGGCGGCCATCTCACTTTCAATCCTGAATATTGCCGCTTCAGGGGATGAGATTGTTTCAGCCTCTACCTTATATGGCGGTACGTATAACCTTTTTGAAAATACTCTTCCTAAATATGGGATAAAAGTGAAATTCGTTTCTCCAGATGACCCTGAAAATTTCAAAAGGGCGATTACGCCAAGAACTAAAGCCATTTTTGCTGAAACGATCGGAAATCCAAGTTTGAGGGTGCTTGATATTGAAGCGGTAGCGGAAATCGCCCATGAAGCCGGCATACCTTTAATCATTGATAATACCTTCGCGACACCGTATCTTTGCAGACCAATTGATTTTGGAGCGGATATCGTCATCCATTCCGCTACAAAATGGCTTCTTGGAAATGGAACGACGCTAGGCGGTGTCATCGTGGATGGAGGGGAATTCGATTGGAACTCGCCAAACTACCCTGGCTTCACGGAGCCTGACCCAAGTTACGACAATCTGGTATACGCCGAGGCAGTTGGACCTGCCGCATTCATAACGAAAGCCCGAGTCCAGTTACTCCGTGATTTGGGCCCTGCGCTAAGTGCCCAAAGTGCATTCCAGTTTACGCTTGGACTTGAAACGCTCCATGTTAGGATGAAAGAGCATCTATCAAACACCAAGTCTGTCATTAAATATTTAAAAAACCATCCTGCCGTGACTTGGGTTTCACATCCCGGTGATGAGGATCATCCCGATAAAGCCCTTGCGGATAAATATTTGCCAAAGGGAGCTGGATCTGTCGTCACATTTGGGATACAAGGTAATCGCGAAGCTGGGGCAAAACTTATCAATTCGGTGGAATTATGGTCCCATGTGGCGAATGTAGGGGATGCGAAGAGCTTGATCATCCACCCAGCCAGTACGACCCATCAACAATTGAATGAGGCAGGTCTTGCAAAAGCGGGTGTGCGTGCCGACCAAGTCCGTTTATCCATTGGGATTGAAAATGTAGAGGATTTAATAGAAGATTTGGAGCAGGCAATTGAAAAGGCGACGAATATCGTCTCCTTGACTTCCAAGACGGTTTAAGCAAAGTTCCTGTTCATTGTTGTACTAGAAATAATATACATTGCGCTCCTTTTTTATCTATGATAAAATTTCACCATACTAAAGAACTTAATGTTGTACAAATATTCTATATATTAGCTCTTATCAAGAGAGGTGGAGGGATGTGCCCGATGAAACCCGGCAACCGACAAGGAGATTTCCTTGGAAAGGTGCCAATTCACACAAAGTTTAATCACTTTGGAAGATGAGAGGAAGGCCTGTTTCTTCACCTGCCTTTCTGCTCATGCAGAAAGGTTTTTTCTATTTTTATGGGGAAAACCTTTGCATGATATGAGAAACAGACTAATAATGTAGAGAAATCAACTAAGTTCATAGGTTTTATTGGATAAAAGAGGTGAGGATTAATGATTACATTGACGAAAGTCAGTAAGCTTTTCCGAACAGGAAAAGGAAACAGTGAGACGATCAAGGCTGTAAATAATGTGAATGTTGAAATAAATAAAGGCGAGATTTTCGGTATCATCGGTTACAGTGGAGCGGGGAAAAGTACTTTGATCAGAATGCTCAATGGATTGGAAACACCGACAGAGGGATCCGTTGTGGTGGCTGAGAAGGAAATTTCAAAAATTAAAGGGGCTCAGCTCCGTAAGGCCCGTCAAGAAATCAGCATGATTTTCCAACATTTCAATCTATTATGGTCAAGGACCGTTCAGGAAAATATTTCTTTCCCATTGGAAATTGCAGGAGTTTCTAAAACTGAACGAACCAAGCGTGTGAACGAATTGATCAAGTTAGTCGGACTGGAAGGCAGGGAAAAGGCCTATCCTTCACAATTAAGCGGGGGGCAAAAGCAAAGGGTGGGAATTGCCAGGGCTCTGGCAAATGACCCTAAAGTGCTGCTTTGTGATGAAGCGACTTCTGCCTTGGATCCGCAGACTACCGACTCCATACTGGAATTGCTTGTTGACATCAATCAGCGCCTGGGATTGACGATCGTCTTGATAACACATGAAATGCATGTGATTCGTAAAATCTGCCATCGCGTCGCCGTGATGGAAAGCGGGCAAGTTGTTGAACAGGGACCTGTCCTGGATGTTTTCAAGAATCCTAAAGAACAAATGACGAAGCGTTTCGTGCAACAGGTAACGGAACCAGAAGAAACGAAAGAAACGATGGACCATTTGCTCGAACGCTATCCTGCAGGCAAAGTGATTCAATTGACCTTTGTAGGCGATCATGCAGAAAGCCCATTGATCACCAAGCTTGTACGTAACTTCGAGTTGGATGTCAATATCGTTCAAGGTAAGATATCCCAAACAAGAAGCGGTTCATATGGAACATTGTTTATCCATTTAGATGGCAAAGAGGATGAAATGCTCCGCGCAATCGAATTCATTAAAGCACAGCAGGTAGGCGTGGAGGTGATTACTCATGCTTGAAGAATTATTGCCGAATGTTGATTGGGAAGACATTATTGAAGCTACGAGGGAAACGCTTTACATGACAAGCGTCTCTGTAGTGGCAACCTTTTTTATAGGCATAATATTAGGATTGATCCTTTTCCTGACAGGGAAGGGTAATATGTGGGAAAACCGGGCTGTCAACGGGATCATGAGTGCTGTCGTCAATATATTCCGTTCCATTCCATTTCTTATTTTGATCGTGCTGCTCATTCCTTTCACTAAAGCGCTTGTCGGTTCCATGATCGGACAGAACGCTGCACTGCCCGCACTTATTATCGGTGCGGCCCCATTTTATGCGCGTATGGTTGAAATCGGCCTTCGTGAAATCGATAAAGGTGTAATTGAAGCCGCTAAATCGATGGGGGCAAAAACGAGCACGATCATTTGGAAGGTCCTGCTTCCAGAGTCGATGCCTGCCATTATTTCCGGGATTACGGTAACATCGATTGCATTGGTTGGATATACCGCAATGGCCGGGGTCATCGGTGCAGGCGGGCTTGGTAATCTAGCCTATTTGGAGGGTTATCAAAGAAATCAAAATGACGTTACGCTTGTAGCGACGATCGTTATTCTAATTATCGTCTTCATAATTCAAATTATTGGAGATGTGATTACATCTAAATTGGACAAAAGATAAAGGGAGATGAATAGGATGAAAAAGTTTTTAGGATTTGCATTAATTTTAGTGTTATCCATCGCTTTGGCTGCTTGTGGAAGTGAAAAGGATAAAAGCGGCAGCAATACGGAAAAAGAATCGAAGAAAATAGTTGTAGGGGCATCCAATGTTCCGCATGCTGAAATCCTTGAGGAAGCTAAGCCGCTTCTTAAAGAAAAAGGAATCGAATTGGAAATCGAAACGTTCCAGGACTATGTTTTACCGAATAAGGCGTTGAATGATAAGGAATTGGATGCTAACTACTTTCAGCACATTCCTTACTTAGAGTCGCAAATTAAAGAAAATGGATATGATTTCGTCAATGCTGGCGGAATCCATATCGAGCCGATTGCTCTATATTCACAAAAATATAAAAGCATTGATAAACTTCCGGAAGGCGCAACAATTATTATGAGCAGCTCTGTTGCTGATCATGGACGCGCTTTATCCCTTTTGGAAAAGAATGGCCTGATCACTTTGAAAGAAGGCATCGATAAAACGACGGCTACAACTAAAGACATCGTTGAAAATAAGAAAAACCTTAAATTCGATGCCGATTATGAAGCGGCCCTGCTTCCTAAAATTTATGAGAGCGGCGAAGGCGATGCAGTCTTGATCAATTCCAACTATGCAATTGACGCCGGTTTGAATCCGCTTGAAGATTCGATTGCGATTGAAGATTCGGAATCACCATATGTGAATGTCATTGCCGTAAACAAAGGTGACGAAAATAAAGAAGCGATAAAAGCGCTTGTAGAAGTATTGCATTCTAAAGACATCCAAGATTTCATTCTTAAAGAATACAAAGGTGCAGTTGTACCGGCGGATAAATAATTCAAGAATGGCGACCTGATTTAATTCAGGCCACAGTTTTGTAAGGGAAAAAGGTTTCGGAATGGTCTCATTCCGAAACCTTTTTGATTTTTTATTGGATTTGAAGCAGTTAAAGCGTTTGTACTCTCGATAGCCCTCTTTATTTGTTGTTGAGTGCCGATGGGCAGAGATAACAACCTAAACGCTCATATTCCACATAGCCATGGTTGCGGAAGAATCTTTCTTTTGTTCGAGGACGTTTATAGAGTAAAGCTGGTGTTTTGTTAGTTGCATCTGTGTCAACAGCTTCAGGTTTTCCAACTTTCTTAATCATTTGTTCAACCAAAGGCTCTTAAGAAAACGAGTATCATGAGTATTTCCGGGTATTACTATCGTCCCAACACAAATCCGTTACGGTCTGCTGCCGCATAAATGAATAGGCAAGCTGGTTTGTTCGTTCAGCTTCCAAACATGGAGAAGTGAGGCACTTTATCATGGAAACCTTAGGTGAAAGTGATTATATCTGATTGTTTAGTCTTAGTGGATTGGAACGGAGGGTACGAGACTCCTGCGGGAAAAGCGCCGAGGGCGGACCGCCCCCGGAAACCGAGTGCCTGAAGTGGAAAGTAACGTTCAAATTTTGAAAACCTAAAAACCTAAAAAACTGTAGACAAACTCATTAATCATCCAGTTTGTTTACAGCCTGCGGCCTAATTTAATTCGTTTCATGTTTAACAGAAAAAGTAAAGGGTATAGAGATAATGAAGATAATGAAATGATACGTAAATTTGAAAGGATGGTTCACTATCAATACTCTGGATTTAAATGTAACAAGCGAAATGGAAAAGGCGATGCAGTCTTCACATGGGATTGGCTACAGTGAGTACAGTAGAAACTTAGACCTCCGTATCGAGGTTGAGAAAGAACGGGATAGGGAACATGTAAAGTGCAACAAAATGGTCCAGGACCTACAACGCAAAATTCACGGCTAAGCATATAAAAGAGTTCTTTAAAAGATCGGTCTGTAGAGGTAAAATGGAAAGTGGTCCATAAAATAAGGGGTTTCCTTATTGGATGAACTTACATAATACCTGACAGTCCGATTTTTTTCTTTTTAAAGCGGAACGTTCATACCTTGCAATCGAATTCTTTGAACATATAATAATAAGGACAAGGATTTGCCGAATAATAAGATAATTTTAACAAAAGCTAAAATAAGTATGAATATGCAGTAAACAGGCCATATCTGTTAGTATTGTAAGAATAGGGGCAGGTTTTTAATATGGCCGAAGTGGAAACCCCTATCTATTTAGTTGATTCCAAATTGGATTTGTTATAAAATTGGAATGAGAATAAAGTGAGAATGCTTTTACGTAAATTAATGAAAGTAATCTTTACTTTCTGGTAATAAAATTGGAATTAGTTCACGGAGGTATTATTATGTCAGCTTCTACATTAACGGTTAAAGATCTTCACGTATCAATTGAAGGCAAAGAGATTTTAAAAGGGGTAAACCTTGAAGTTAAAGGTGGAGAAATCCATGCGATCATGGGACCAAATGGAACTGGTAAATCCACTTTATCATCAGCGATCATGGGTCACCCTAAATATGAAGTAACTAGCGGAAGCATCACATTCGATGGTGAAGATGTATTGGAAATGGAAGTAGACGAGCGCGCTCGTGTCGGTCTATTCCTAGCTATGCAATATCCAAGTGAAATCAGCGGTGTTACAAATGCAGACTTCTTACGTTCTTCCATTAACGCACGCCGTGAAGAAGGCGACGAAATTTCATTGATGAAATTCATCCGTCAAATGGACCAAAAAATGGAATTCCTTGAAATGGATGAAGATATGGCGCAACGCTATTTGAATGAAGGTTTCTCAGGCGGAGAGAAAAAGCGCAACGAGATTCTTCAATTAATGATGATCCAACCTAAAATTGCAATCTTGGATGAGATTGATTCAGGTCTAGATATCGATGCACTTAAAGTCGTTTCAAAAGGAATCAACGAAATGCGCGGAGAAGACTTTGGATGCTTGATCATCACTCACTACCAACGTCTATTAAATTATATCACTCCTGATTTTGTACATGTAATGATGCAAGGTCGTGTCGTGAAATCAGGCGGTCCTGAACTTGCTGCCCGCTTGGAAGCGGAAGGTTATGACTGGATTAAACAAGAATTGGGCATTGAAGACGAAACTGTTGGCGAAGAAGCGTAAGTAGGAGGATTTGCAATGACTACAGAAACGAAATTACCGTTTGAACAAGAGGATATAAGCTCCTATTCAACTAAAAATAATGATCCAGCTTGGCTATCCGAGCTTCGGATTCAAGCGTTTTCTGAATTAGAAAAGCTCCCGATGCCAAAGCCGGATAAAACGAAAATCGATAAATGGAATTTTACTTCTTTCCAAACTCATACGGTTGAGAGTGAAGCTTTTACCTCTTTAGAGGAGCTTCCGGAAGAAATTAAATCCATCGTTGAAGAAAATGAAAACTTATACATTCAACGCAATAATACGCCGGCACATATCAATCTGTCAGCAAATGTGAAAGAGCAAGGCGTCATTTTTACGGATATTTTATCAGCGGCTCGTGACCATGCTGAGCTCGTGCAAAAATATTTCATGAAAGACGGCGTTAAAATAGATGAACATCGTTTAACGGCACTTCATGCTGCATTGGTTAATGGGGGAGCATTCCTTTATGTTCCGAAAAATGTAGAAATCAAAGAGCCGATTCAATCGGTATTCCTATTGGATAATCCAGATACTACACTTTTCAACCATGTCTTGATCGTAGCTGAAGATAATAGCTCTGTCACATATGTAGAGAACTATTTCTCAACCGTTGATTCCAACGAAGGGGTTGCCAACATCGTAACTGAAGTGTTTGCAAATGCGAATGCCAAAGTCGAATACGGTGCGGTCGATACCCTTTCAAAAGGTTTCACGACATATGTTAACCGCCGTGGAGTGGCAGGACGTGACGCGCGTATTGAGTGGGCGCTTGGCCTGATGAACGACGGAAATACGATTTCGGATAATACAACATATCTAATGGGCGATGGCTCTCACGGTGATACAAAAACCGTTGTAGTCGGACGCGGGGAACAAAAACAGAACTTCACGACAGCCATCATTCATTATGGCAAACGCTCTGAGGGTTATATCCTTAAGCATGGTGTCATGAAAGACGCAGCATCCTCCATCTTTAATGGAATTGGGAAAATAGAGTATGGTGCTACAAAGGCCAATGCCGAACAAGAGTCACGAGTTTTGATGTTAAGTGAGAAAGCACGCGGAGACGCCAACCCGATCCTCCTGATTGATGAAGATGATGTAACGGCTGGTCACGCCGCTTCCGTCGGCCGTGTCGACCCGCTTCAACTGTATTATTTAATGAGCCGTGGTATTACAAAGAAAGAAGCAGAAAGACTTGTCATTCACGGATTCTTGGCCCCTGTTGTTAACGAACTTCCAATTGAGGGAGTCAAAAAACAATTAGTAGCGGTCATTGAAAGGAAAGTACAGTAATGAACCCATACGAAATTCGTAAGCTTTTTCCAATATTAGATCAAGAAGTCAATGGTCAGCCATTAGTTTATTTAGATAGTGCTGCAACCTCTCAAAAACCGGCTGCAGTGATTGAAGCGATTGAGCAATATTACCGCGGATACAACTCGAATGTTCACCGCGGGGTGCATACACTAGGAACAAAAGCTACGGATGCGTATGAAGGTGCACGTGAAAAGGTACGTAAATTCATTAATGCTTCTTCTACAGAAGAAATCATCTTTACCAGAGGCACAACGACTGCTTTAAATACTGTAGCAAGAAGTTACGGTGGTGCAAATATTAAAGAGGGTGACGAAATCGTCATCTCTTACATGGAGCATCACAGTAATATCATTCCGTGGCAGCAGCTTGCCAAAGAAAAAGGCGCTGTATTGAAGTATATTCCGCTTCAGGAGGACGGCACGATTTCCATTGACGATGTAAGGGCTACAATTACGGAAGCAACGAAAATCGTGTCCATCATGCAGGTTTCGAATGTACTTGGCGTTATCAATCCTGTGAAGGAAATCGCCAAAATTGCCCATGATCACAATGCTGTAATGGTAGTCGACGGGGCACAAAGCACGCCGCATCTAAAAGTGGATGTCCGTGATTTGGATTGTGATTTCTTTGCTTTCTCAGGTCATAAAATGGTCGGTCCAACAGGCATCGGCGCATTATATGGCAAGAAAGATTTGCTTGAAAAAATGGAACCGATCGAATTCGGCGGAGAGATGATTGATTTTGTAGGTTTGTATGAGTCTACATGGAAAGAACTCCCGTGGAAATTCGAAGGCGGTACCCCAATCATTGCCGGCGCCATCGGCATGGGGGCTGCAATTGATTTCTTGGAAGAAATCGGCTTGGATAATATTGAACGGCATGAACATAAGCTCGCCGCTTATGCAATGGAGAAAATGTCAGCAGTTGAAGGGCTGACCATTTACGGTCCTAAAGATGCAGAAAAGCGTGCGGGTGTAATTACCTTTAATATTAATGACGTACATCCACATGATGTCGCTACCGTTCTTGATGCAGATGGAATTGCTGTCCGTGCCGGTCATCATTGCGCACAGCCATTAATGAAATGGCTTGACGTATCAGCGACAGCAAGAGCAAGTTTCTATCTATATAACACGGAAGAAGATATTGATAAGCTTGTGTCCGGGCTTGTTAAAACGAAGGAGTATTTCAGTAATGTCTTTTGATAACCTAGATACACTTTACCGTCAAGTCATTATGGATCACTATAAGAAACCGCGTAATAAGGGCATGCTAGAAGATGGAAGCATGACAATCGATATGAATAATCCAACTTGCGGCGATCGGATTCGTTTAACGATGAAGATTGAAGATGGCAAGGTCAGCGATGTTAAATTCGATGGTGATGGTTGTTCGATATCCATGAGTTCGGCTTCCATGATGACGCAAGCCATTAAGGGCAAAGACGTTGATACTGCTCTAGCGATGTCGGAGACTTTTTCCTTAATGATTCAGGGAAAAGAATACGACGATGAGATGGACCTTGGGGATATTGAAGCCCTTCAAGGTGTTTCTAAATTTCCTGCCCGAATCAAGTGTGCTACCCTAGCTTGGAAAGCCATGGAAAAGGGATTGAAGGAATAATTAAATTAAAATGAGCTGTTGTAATTCAGCCATTTGAAATGGAGGAATACGAGCTATGGCAAAGAAAATGCCTGAAATCGGCGATTATAAATATGGCTTTGCGGATAAAGATGTTTCCATCTTCCGTTCAAAGCGTGGTCTGACAAAAGAAATCGTGGAAGAAATTTCTCGAATGAAGGATGAACCGCAATGGATGCTTGATTTCCGTTTGAAATCATTGGAGCATTTTTACAACATGCCAATGCCTCAGTGGGGCGGCGACATGCAGAGCTTGAACTTTGATGAAATCACATACTATGTTAAGCCATCAGAGAAATCAGAGAAGTCTTGGGATGAAGTTCCTGATGAAATCAAACAGACTTTTGATAAATTGGGAATTCCTGAAGCCGAACAAAAATACCTTGCCGGTGTATCTGCCCAATATGAATCTGAAGTGGTTTACCATAGCATGAAAGAAGAATTGGAAGACTTGGGTATCGTGTTTAAAGATACGGACTCAGCACTTCGTGAAAATGAAGATATCTTCCGTGAGCATTTTGGAAAAACGATCCCGCCTACTGACAATAAATTCTCTGCATTGAACTCGGCAGTTTGGTCAGGTGGATCATTCATCTATGTACCGAAAGGCGTTAAAGTGGATACTCCGCTTCAAGCTTATTTCCGGATAAACTCTGAAAACATGGGGCAATTCGAACGTACGCTAATCATTGTTGATGAAGGCGCATCCGTTCACTATGTAGAAGGTTGTACAGCTCCTGTTTATACAACTAATTCCCTTCATAGTGCGGTAGTTGAAATCGTCATCAAGAAAGATGCTTACTGCCGTTACACGACGATCCAAAACTGGGCAAACAACGTGTTTAACCTGGTTACGAAACGTGCGGTTTGTGACGCTAACGCAACAATGGAATGGATTGATGGTAACATCGGTTCCAAATTGACAATGAAATATCCTGCTGTCATCTTAAAAGGTGAAGGCGCTCGCGGTATGACATTATCGATTGCCATTGCCGGCAAAGGCCAACACCAAGACGCTGGAGCGAAAATGATTCACCTAGCGCCAAATACATCTTCAACTATTGTATCAAAATCAATTTCTAAACAGGGCGGTAAAGTAACATACCGTGGTATCGTTCATTTCGGACGTAAAGCGGATGGAGCTCGTTCCAACATTGAATGTGATACATTAATCATGGATAATCAGTCTACATCTGATACGATCCCTTACAATGAAATCTTGAATGATAACATTTCCCTTGAACACGAAGCGAAGGTTTCCAAAGTATCTGAAGAGCAATTGTTCTACTTGATGAGCCGCGGAATTTCTGAGCAAGAAGCAACGGAAATGATCGTAATGGGCTTCATCGAACCATTTACAAAAGAACTTCCAATGGAATATGCGGTCGAAATGAACCGTCTGATCAAGTTCGAAATGGAAGGCTCCATCGGATAATGACCGACTGGCCTGCCTGTAAGGCGATTTAGATACCATTCATACAAAAGCCTGCCGGGTCTATACTGGCAGGCTTTTTGTTTTGATATTCGGCACCCTTATACCAAAGATTAGATATGGCTCAATAAGGGTAAAAAATAAAAGAAGAAGTCAGGAAATGGTCCTGTCCCGAAGGAGTGATGATGCAGATGATTTATGTTGGTGTGACCGGTTGGGGTGATCATGATAGTTTATATCATGGCGGTGTGTCCCAACGTGATAAACTCAAAGAGTACGGGGCCCATTTTCCCGTTGTGGAGGTGGATGCCTCATTCTATGCAGTCCAGCCAATGAGAAATAGTGAAAAGTGGGTAACCGAGACGCCAGCATCATTCAAGTTTGTCGTTAAAGCCTATCAAGGGATGACAGGGCATCAGCGTGGGGAAATCCCATTTGAAAGTAAAAAGGAAATGTTCAAGGCGTTTTGTGACTCACTGGAAGCATATCAGAAGTCCGGCAAGCTCGCTATGGTCTTATTTCAATTTCCGCCATGGTTTGATTGTAAACGCGAAAATGTGAATTACCTGCGATGGTGCAAAGCTGAAATGGGCGATATCCCAGTTGCCATAGAGTTCCGGAATCAAAGCTGGTACAGGCCTAACGTAGTCCAGCAAACTCTGGACTTTATCGAAAAAGAAGGCTGGATCCATACTGTATGCGATGAGCCGCAGGCTGGAGAGGGATCCATTCCTGTCGTTCTGCATGCTACCGATAAAGATAAAACCCTGGTACGCTTTCATGGCCGTAACCTGCATGGTTGGCAAAGGTCTGCTTCGGGGGATAATTGGCGTGAGGTCAGGTACTTATATCGATATAATCATCAGGAATTGACAGAGTGGGTGGAGAAAATCAGGATATTGGAAAAGGAATCCAAGGAGTTATATGTCCTGTTCAATAATAACTCAGGCGGGGATGCCGCTGATAATGCCAAACAAATGATTGAGTTGCTTGGTATAGAATATGAAGGGCTGGCTCCTAAGCAGCTTGGTTTGTTTTAAGAGGAATTATATAATTAATAATGATGTGACAAGATAGTAGAGGTAATATCCTCACAAACAGATAAAGGCGGATTTCTTCATGATATGGTTAGTATTAGTGGGTATTGGATTATTAGCGGGATCAGTCGGCGCACTTGTCGGTCTGGGCGGCGGCATAATCATTGTGCCTTCCCTTTTATATTTAGGTACATCTACAAATATTATCGATGAGCTGTCTCCACAGGTCGCCGTAGGTGTTTCAACCGTAATCATGATTTTTACCGGCCTATCTTCCACTTTAGCTTATTTAAAACATAAGGTGGTGGATTATAAGGCCGGCTTAATCTTTTTTATTGGCAGTGCACCTGGTGGAATAATGGGGGCCTATGTGAATAAAAACCTTAACGCCGAAGCTTTTTCATTGTACTTTGGAATTTTCATGGTTTTCATGGCTATCGTGTTATTAGTGAAAAATCGTTTGAAGCCCATGCTTTTCAAGCCTGGGAAAGGGAAAATAGTGAAAACGTATAAAACAGAAAATGGACATTCATTTTCCTATGGCTATCACCCCCTGTTAGCTGTATTGATTTCTTTTGTCGTGGGATTCAGCTCCGGGTTATTTGGAATTGGCGGCGGTGCCTTAATGGTTCCTGTCATGATGCTTCTTTTCTTTTTCCCTCCGCATATGGCTGTAGCGACTTCGATGTTCATGGTATTTCTATCTTCCATCACTAATTCGATTACGCATATTTCCCTTGGAAATGTAAATTGGCCATATGCTTTTGCCTTGATTCCGGGTGCGTGGTTCGGTGCTAAATTGGGCGCATTCATAAATACGCGCCTAAAGAGTGCGTCGCTGGAAAATATGTTGAAAATAGTGCTGATAATCATTGGCTTACGTCTTATATACCAAGGTATTACAGGATAAACGAGGAGGAGAAATGATGTCAGAAATCATTCATTTATATCACACCAATGATCTCCATAGTCATTTTGAGAATTGGCCTCGTATTGATAAGTTTCTTAAAGAAAGAAGACAACTTCATCAAGAAACGGGAGAAGAAGCGATCATACTGGATATAGGAGATCATGTAGACCGCTGGCATCCATATACAGAAGGTACGTTGGGTAAAGGAAATATTGAACTGCTGAATGAAGCGGGCTACCAATATGTGACCATCGGCAATAATGAAGGGATCACTTTACCTCATGAAGCGTTGGACTCCTTATATGATCATGCAAGGTTCAAGGTCTTGGCAGCCAATATTTATTACGATGATAATGAAAGGCCTGAATGGGCGCTGCCATATTGGATACATACAACGGTAAAAGGGACCAAAATCGCGATGATAGGTTTGACCGCATTTTTTCAAAAGTTTTATTCTGCAATGGGCTGGGAAATAAAAGAACCATTCGTCGAGTTAAAGGCACAGCTCGAAAGGGTCAAAACAGAGGCGGATGTAATCATCATCCTTTCCCACCTGGGCATCCATGATGATGAGAGGATGGCAGAGGACTTTCCGGAGATTGATATCATACTTGGCGCGCATACCCACCATATCCTCCACCAAGGTAAATTGATCAATGATACACTCCTTTGCGGTGCAGGGAAATATGGTTTCTTTGTTGGACAGGTGGAAATGATCGTCAATCAGGAAAAGAAAATTAGCCAGAAGAGTGCCATTCTTTATGATACCAATGACTTTTTGGAATTGGAGAATGAACGGTCATGGATTGAAGAGATATACCAGGCCGGAGGGGAAACGCTAAAACAGGTTGAAGTGGACTTACCGCAGGCACTGGATAATGATTGGTTCAAAAGAAGTCCTTTGACGGAAATCCTTGGGGAGGCCCTAAGGGAGTGGAGTCAGGCGGATTGTTCCTTTTTGAATGCAGGTCTTCTGCTCGAAGGGCTTCCGAAGGGACCTGTCACAAAAGGCGATGTTCACAGAATCTGCCCACATCCCATCAATCCCTGCGTCGTTGAAGTTAATGGGAATGAATTAAAGGAAATCTTAATGCAATCGAGAAATCAGGAGTGGCCTCATATTCAGGTGAAAGGTTTCGGTTTCCGTGGAAAAATCATGGGAGCCATGCATTATGATCAAATTGAATTTAACGAAATGGAGAATGGAATCGTAAAAGGAATACTTATAAAAGGAGAGAAACTGCAGACGGATAAGTCCTATAAACTGGCAATACCTGATATGTTCACGTTCGGGCACTTCTTTCCAAGTATCCAGCGCTCCAATCGCAAGGAATACTTACTGCCGGAATTCTTACGGGATATCCTTTTATGGAAGCTGAAAAAAATATACACGAACGCCTGACGCGAAATCACGGTTTTGCCCTTTTTATCATAAAGTATGGGGAAGAAAGGGGCGAAACCAATTGATTAACATGATCCCAATAATTCTTGATAATCATACATTCCTAGCCATTTCTGTCCGACTGCCCAAAACGAACTTACTTGCTGTCGCGTCCGAAAAAGGGTATATAATGTGCGGTGCGTTAGATGTTGGACTGCTGAACGATAAATTGAGAGATCGTAAAATCCTTGCAGGGAGAGCCACAGGAGTCAAATCGATTGAAGAGTTATTGGAAGCGCCGCTTGAATCAGTTACCTGGGAGGCTGTGGAAAAGGGCATACATCCAGGAATGATTGGTAAAGAGGCATTAATCAAAATGATTTGAAAAGGTGGGCTTTCTTTCTACCAGAGGGGGCCTTACTTTTTTATCAAAGAAAATGCTGATATTTTTTCAATAAATTTGTTCAAAAAGGTTCATTTATCAAAATATTTTCCGATAATCCTTATAAAGGAAATAATCGGCTTGATTTACAAATATTGAATGGGAAAACGGAGTACAAGTATGAGGCTAGCTATTACAAAGTCCCTAAGCCCTGGAGCAAGGCTCGGTAAAAACATCTATAATGAGCGGAATCATGTCCTATTGTGCGAGGGTCTTACATTAACGCAGAAAATGATCAATCGACTGGTGTCCCTTAATATTCCCTTTGTTTACATTCAGGATTCCAGGACGGATGACATTATTCCAAAGCCCCCAGTTTCCGGGAAACTTAGAAGAGAAGCCATTAATACGATTGAAACCACTTTCCTGGACATGAAAAACAAAATGAGCCTTGATGGATCATTCAAGATAGAGCAGGCTAACGTGAAGTTCACCCAAATAGTACGGAACATCATGGGCGAGCTGAAAAGGAATAAAGAGCTAATGACTTTATTGGCCGACGTTTATACATACGATGACTATATCTTCACACATTCTTTCAATGTGACATTATATACCTTGGCGATCGGGATGGAATTGAATATCAATAATAAGAATCTCGAAATTCTTGGGCTAGGAGCGATTTTACATGATGTCGGCAAAATGCTCGTGCCTTTGGAAATCCTCCGTAAACCCGGTAAGCTGACGGAAAAGGAGTTTGAACAAATCCGAAAACATGCCGATTACGGATTTCATCTAATCAAAAATGTTCATACCGTTTCACTTTTAGTTGCGAATTGTGCCTATCAGCATCATGAAAGGTTAGACGGATCTGGATATCCCCGTGGGATAAAAGGGGATGAAATCCATTATTTTGGCAAGATCATTGCCGTTGCCGATGTGTTTGATGCCGTTACTTCCAATCGGGTTTACCGTAAGGCCATGCTGCCGCATCAGGGATTGGAAGTCCTTTATGCCGGGGTCGGGAAAAAGTTCGACAATACGATCATCGAGGCTTTCCGCAGGGCATTGCCATTTATCCCAATGGTCTATCCGTAGAATTGAATGTTGGGAGGAAAGGGGTAGTATCCGCTCAATATAAAGGGATAGGAGACCGCCCCATGATAAGGATACTTGAAGAAGATGGCGAGCAGATTAAAGAGCCCTATGAAGTGGACTGGAATAAAAACCTGCATTTGCTTATCATGAAATGTCTCAATATACAAGAACCAGCCTAACCTCAAGGATAAGCTGGTTTTTTCATTCCTTGTTTTCCTTCATGATGGCAGGTGCAACCGAACCGTTTCCGTTACTGAAATAACTTGGAACATCACCTTCGATCAGCAGACTTCCGACTGTCACTTCCTGACTCACCTTGGTCTCTTTTGTGAAAGAGGGGATGACGATTTGAATATTGACATCAAAGTCCACAATCAATTCATAATAGACATTATTGATGCCTGCGTTTGTCAGTTTTGTCCTCAAATCCGATTCAACATTCCCGATGACCGACATTTTCACTGGGATCTCAGGTCCGTAATTGGAAAGGAGGTTATTCCCGGTTACGACACCCAATGGTATATAATAGACAACACTTTTATATTGTTCATCATTTATTTTGGCTGAACCTGTTTTAAAAGGGTTTCCCTGTTTGATGCCAAGCTTCTTTTGAATATCCTTCGTAATGTTAGCCCGCAATTCACTATATATGACCGGATTGAAGCTATAGGAAGAACTGGAGTCATCACCACCCTTGTTGTTGGTGATGATTTTGTTCATATCAACCTTGGCTATATTCTCATCAACCGATTCATGAATCGTTTCCGTTGCAATCCGTTTTATTTCATATTCGGCTACACTCATGATTACGGGTTCGATTGATTTGTCCACGTACCAAAGAGTCATGATGCTTGATATGATGAACAGGATAAATGAATAGAGAAATACTTTTCGGGTGGGAAGAGGCCCCTTTTTTCGGAATTTCTTCGTTCGAAATCTTTTTCGGAACACGCTTTAGCCCCCTTTACTAATAACTATGCATCAAGTTCAGGGGTTTATGTTCGAATCAAAAAAAAGCAGCGTAAAATTCACGCCGCTCACTTTTGCTTTTTGGCCAGATCTTTCCTTTCCCACAATCTTAAATAAGGGTAGGGGTCGAAGCTCCATTCTGTGATTCCGTTGTCTTTGTACATTCCGTAATGAAGATGAGGAGGGAACTTCCCGGAAGTTCCTGGAGGACCGTAACCTGTACTGCCGACACCCCCGATGACTTGTCCGGGCTCGACGATTTGTCCGACTTTCAACCCTTTGGCGAAGCCGCTTAAATGGGCAAAGTAATGATAGGTATTATTTAGATCCCGTATCCCAATTCTCCAACCGCCGAATTTATTCCAGCCTTTCATTTCAATGATTCCGTAGCTCGTGGAACGAACCGGAAGGCTATAATCCGCAAAAATATCAGTGCCCTCATGGATTCTCCTTCCGCCCCATCCGCGGGCGCTTCCCCATGTATTCAAGTACGTATAATGAGTCCGTACTGGAACCGGGAAGGCCTTTTCATGTAGATCCAACCGGCCATATTTCTTATAAATCTCGGCATTGCCGATAATGATGCTGACGGCTTTATCCCGTTTATAATAATCCCACAAGCCGATCCGGATATTATCTTCATCTGCACCATACGATTGGAGATGCTTCGAAAAAGCATACAATCGATCGGTATCATTAGTGATATCTGCTTTGCCATCACCATTGCCATCCTGGCCCAACCCATCAAAAAATGTGATCGTGAGCGGGTTAACATCGTTTAAGTCAGGATTGAGAGCCCCGCTCCACTTTGAAGGCTCGATGTGGATGCCTATTAAACCCTTTGCCGGCTCTAAATCCCTTCGTGCAGCCCTTAGGCTGTGCTCATATTGATCAGCTCCAGCAAGGTAATACCACGGGATTTGGAGGGTAGCCTCCATATTTTTATATAGCGCCATTCTCCCTGCATAAGCATCAGGGGCATCCGCAGCATTAGCGCCTTGGCCTGGTGCCAAAATAAACAAACAAGTTATCGTAAGAAGGAATAATTTTTTCAACGGGGCAGGCTCCTTTCATGATATTCTCCGTTATTAAAAGACATCAGTCCATCCATCTTTTATAGTTTTGCTGATTTGGCAATAAACATGAAAAATAAATAATGGGAAACCAACTATAACTTGTATTAATGCTTTTTTATTGTTAAAGTAGGGTGTGTTAATTTCTATAGAATGGAGTGGCATTTTTCATGTCTTCTACAAATAAAGAAATTCTTCGAAAACCAGATTGGTTGAAAATAAAGCTTAATACTAACGAAAATTACCTTGGTTTAAAAAATATGATGCGCGAGAAAAATCTTCATACTGTCTGTGAAGAGGCAAAATGTCCGAATATTCACGAATGCTGGGCAGTAAGAAGGACGGCTACTTTCATGATTCTAGGTGAAATCTGTACAAGGGCTTGCCGTTTTTGTGCTGTGACGACTGGACGTCCGAATGAACTGGACTGGGCTGAACCGGAGCGTGTTGCCGATTCCGTTGTTTTGATGAATTTAAAGCATGTCGTCATTACAGCTGTTGCCCGTGATGATTTAAAGGATGGGGGCGCTGAAGTTTTCGCTGAAACGGTCCGTGCCATCCGTCGGAAAAATCCATTTACATCAATTGAAGTATTACCGTCTGATATGGGCGGGGTGTTTGAAAATATCAAGACTTTGATGGATGCTAAACCGGATATCCTGAACCATAATATAGAGACTGTCAGAAGTTTATCCGATCGTGTACGGGCTCAGGCCAAGTACGAACGTTCATTGGAGCTTTTAAGAAGAGCCAAGGAACTGTATCCGGAAATACCGACAAAGTCCAGTTTAATGGTAGGTCTGGGTGAAACGCGGGAGGAAATCCTCGAGACCATGGATGACCTGAGGGCCAATAATGTGGATATCATGACGATCGGCCAGTATTTGCAGCCGACTAAAAAGCATTTAAAGGTGCTGAAGTACTACACGCCTGAGGAATTTGCTGAACTGAAGGAACGTGCATTGGAAAAAGGCTTCAGCCATTGTGAATCCGGTCCGCTTGTCCGTTCATCCTACCATGCGGATGAACAGGTTAATGCTGCGGCGAAACATAAGCAAAACAAAGGTGAAGAATTATTGAAATAGAGTGAAATAAAGGACCGAAAAAATTCGGTCCTTTTGTATTCAACGGTTATCCATTTTTTGATGGATGTTATCATGATGATCTCTTTTATCGTTAACCATTTCCCCGTTTTCATTTTCTTCGTCACTCATTTTGTATCCTTGAGGCGACTTCAGCATTCTTTTGATGGTTTGTTCGATCGTATAGTCAATCCCCCTGCTGCCGGATTTCACTGTAGCGAAATTCTCGACATCTTGGGCAAGGTTTTGATAATCATCACTGACGTAGACATGATAGTAGCGAGGCACGACGGACATGGCAGTACGTTTAACTTGGTCTGCGGTTTCCGTCCGATCCTTGTTATTGGTATCATAAACGACAAGAACTTCCTCATCAGTAACGAGGGTGGCGGCATCATTGACATTTGGAATCTGAACGCTCAGTTTAGAAATGACATCAGAAAGTTGTTCACGGTCAATGGAAGCAGCTTTGTTGGAAATGTTACGGCCGTCAATGGTTGCACTATTGGTGCGGGTAAAACCGAAATCATCACTTTTGTTGTCATTATTACGATAATCCTCATCATAATATTGAGTTGGATTATTTACGTTTGTTGGGTTACCGGCATTGTTTTTTGCACCGAGCCCCTGGTCTTCTTCTTTATCAGCACATCCGGTTAGTGCAATAATCGAGCTTAAACCTATCGTTATTATTGTTTTTTTCATCAATAACACCCCCATAACTTTAGGATGAACATATTTCTCTATTTTTCGCTTAGTAATTGATGGGGAATCAGTTATAATTTAAGAAGGAATGTATATATGAGAGGTGAAAACAATGATTAACATCAATAACATGACCTATGAAATAATTGAGGATGAAAGGGAAGGCTATAACGAAGAAGCGTTTAAAGCCAGATACAGTGAGATTTTAACGAAGTATGATTATATAGTGGGGGATTGGGGTTACGGGCAATTGAGGCTGCGTGGATTTTTTGATGATTCCAATCAGAAAGCGACCTTTGATACGAAAATAAGCACACTTAGTGAATATTTATATGAATACTGCAATTTTGGCTGTCCTTATTTCGTCGTGAAGAAAATAAAGAAATAAAAAGGCCAGAATTCACTCTGGCCTTCCATGTTAAGAGTTGCCATATCCTTTATATGGAGGCTGTTCATCTTTTTCTGAATCATCATGTGTCGGATGAGCACCAGGATATTGTCGAGGTATACCCTCGTGTAACGATTTATTTTCATAATTAAAGGCACTTTGATATCGTTGCCCTTCCTGCCACGGGGTGTTTTTATTCTGAACTGGTGCATCTTTTGCTATGGGTGATCCAAAAGGTCCTTCGGGAAATTCTTCAGGAATTAAATAATCCCTCTGTTTTTCGACATTGGAAAAATCGTGGTATTCTTCTTTGTCCAAGATAATCCCCCCTCATGTAATCGATCTTACATTCAGTAGGTTTCCCGTTTAAGTTAAAAAACTTCAGCACTTAGACGATTTCCATTAAAAAGTGACGTAGTTCTTCGGCTTCAGCTTCTGACAATTGAAAGGCATGCTCAAGATAGCCTTCCTCTTCTAAATCATCAGGCCCAATAATCGCGAAGCGGTTACTCTGCATATTTAAAACAAGCTTCTTTCCATAGAAACGATCGGTTGCCGTTATGGCCAGATCGAATCTTGACTCCTCTCCCATGAAGCTTATGAACCGGGTTTTTGAATCAACGACGTCATTGTATAAATAAAAACGATCTTCCATAGTATCATTCCCTTCGTATCTTCACATTTGTATTTCCATCATAACAAAGTGACTTCAATAGGGGAACAGACATTTTTCGGGGCTTCCATCTGAAGAGCTTCGCTGCTCCTGTTGGGGACCTCCAGCAATAATGGCATTCATCGATTAAATGAAAATGGCAAGAATATAAATGGGATCGTGGAATGTACGTCTGCCAAATGCACTCCAGTCGGGAAGGCAATGTGGAAGCTGCCGCTTCTGTTAGTAATGGGATGGTAAAATGGTTGTGGTTGAAGGAATTGAGAGTAAGGGAGAAGCTATGGTATTATCAAGGAATAAGGTTGGTTCGGTAAAGGGTTTTAACTATGCCGCTCATACAACCAATGATTCCCTATATCATCTTAGATCAGAAAGGATCTGGAAAAAATGTACTTTGTAGACCGCCAAAAGATTGAACAAATATTAGGTTTTCTTGAAAAGCAGCTTGGACTTTTTGAGGGGCATGATAATTGGGATGGAGACCTTTCGGAACTTATCGCTGAAAGGCTTATACAAACTTCCATCGATTCCGTGTTGGATGTAGGAAATGCGGTAATTGATGGTTTCATTATGCGTGATCCAGGAAGTTACGAAGATATTATCGATATCCTTCAAGATGAGAAAGTGATTTCGGAAGAAAAAGCGATACAATTCAAAAAGGTTTTGCCATTAAGGAAAATGCTGGTTCAAGACTTCATTGAAGTGGATCACAAAGAACTGCATGCCGTATTTTCGGAAAATATCGAGGCATTCAAGCAATTCCCCGATTTGGTAAGGAACTATTTAACAAATGAATTGGGACCTGTTTCAGCTTTTAAAAACTAGCAGCGTTAGGAAGGCGAATTCAAATGAAGTCGTATAAAGGATATTTAATTGACTTAGATGGCACGATGTATCGCGGAACAGAACAAATTGCGGAAGCGGCAGGGTTTATTAATGACTTAAGGAAAAGGGATATCCCTTATTTATTCGTCACCAATAATTCATCCCGGACTCCGGCACAGGTAGCGGATAAATTGAGGAGCATCGGCATATCGACGGAAGATGACCAGGTTTTTACGACAAGCATGGCGACTGCCAATTACATAGCTGAACAAAAGAAAGGTGCATCGGTCTATGTGGTGGGTGAAGAAGGCATCATCGAGGCTCTTAAGGAAAAAGGAATGAAGCTTGTGGAAGAGCATCCGGATTTTCTGGTTATGGGCATCGACCGCGGCATCAATTATGAAAAGTTGTCAAAAGCCTGTCTTGCTGTAAGAAATGGTGCTGTTTTCATTTCGACCAATGGTGATATTGCCATTCCTACCGAGAAAGGCCTTTTGCCTGGGAATGGTTCCTTGACCTCCGTTGTTTCCGTTTCGACCCAGGTACAGCCGATTTTCATTGGAAAACCTGAATCCGTCATAGTGGAACAAGCCCTAAGAGTATTAGGGGTGCCTAAAGAAGAGACAATCATGGTTGGAGATAACTATGATACGGATATCCTTGCTGGCATTAATGCAGGGATCGATACACTGCTTGTACATACTGGCGTAACGACAAAAGAACGCTTGATGCAATATAAGGAGCAGCCTACGCATGTGGTGGACACCCTTGACTTATGGCGCTTCGAATGAAAAAAACCAGGCCTGCGAATGCAGCCCTGGTTTTTTCATGTCGTGAATCTCATTGGTTTACTATTCCGCATTTTCGGTTCTATGGGCAAGCCGGCTTGAAGCGGCAGCTGCAATTGCCCCAACGATATCATCTAAAAAGGTGTTCACCTTACCTGTGCTTTTATCGTTTAAATATTTTAAGATCCCCGGCTTTTGTTTATCGATGAAACCATAATTGGTAAAGCCGATGGATCCATAAACATTCACAATTGAAAAAGCCAATATTTCATCGACCCCATATAGGCCTTCATCTATTTCAATGATGCTCAGCAGAGGCTCCTCAAGCAGTTTTTTCTCAGCTAGGATATCCAACTGTATGCCGGTAAGGATGGCATTTTGGACCTCGCGTTTTGAAAGGACCCGTTCGACATTGTGAAGGCAATCGGACATTTGGAGATTTTCATGGTAGCTAGATTGTAAATACATGACAAGCTCAGCGATATCCTCCAATTTCACTCCTCGTTCAATTAGCCATTTTCGAGCCGTTTTTTCAGACATTGATTGTTCAATATTAGCCATTTCATCACCCATTTCTCTATATTTTAAAGGGATAGTTCTAATGCAGGTAGTTTGATTTGATTAAACTGAAAACCTATGGAGGATGTTTGGATTGGAATTTCTAATAAGGTTTCGATAATCATTCAGAAAACGGGTTATTCCACATATATATAAGTATATGATGTCCAATATTTCTATTATATCCATTTGATGAAGGGGGCCATTCCATGATAGAAGAAATCATTTTTAATAATTATGGTATTCGGGTGGAGCTTGAAGAAGCCAATATCAGGTTTCCAAGCTTCCGTTCAGGAAATATGGTGTACAGTATCGTTCCCATTGAAAATATGGAGCAGGAGGAATTGGTGGAACGGTATAAAATGTCTCAACATCTGATTTCACAAGGTGATCGACATGTATCCGCCTTTGTCCTTGCCAATCATGGAAGTTATGTTTCGGAAGCGGATGAACAATTATTCATCCTTCTTGCCAATCAGGCATTGGAAGGTCCGAAAAACTTCAACCCAGGAAGACGTCTGGCAAGATTCCATCAGCGTGGGAGAACGATTAATGAAACGATTCGAACATGTTCAAGGATCGGTAAATGGAAAGAACTCTGGGAACAAAGGATCGATCAGTTAGAAAAGATTTGGCGGGATAAGCTCAACGCCCATCCTGATAACCAGTTTGAAAAATTATTTATAGAAACCTTTCCCTATTATATGGTCCTGGGTGAAAATGCGATTCAATATTTAGTCGACACGGAAATTGATGATACCCCGCAAATTGTCGATAGCGGAACGGTATGTTATGAACGTTTTTTACATGATACCTGGAAAAGCAATAAGTGGATGAAAAATCCGTTCGATTGGGTATTCGACCACGGAACCAGGGATGTCGCGGAATGGGTGAGGGAACATTATTTTCAAAATGTGCATACCCATCAGCGGGGCATTGGCCATTTCTTTCACGAATATCAGTCCATAGAACCCTTCTCCAGTTTTTCAGCCCGGTTGTTATATTCGAGGATGCTGTTTCCCATTCATTATTTTGAAACGGTGGAAGAGTATTTTTCAAAAACGACGGAATCAAGGTCGAATGAATTGGAGGATAAAATATTTTCGATCACGAAATCCTCCCAACAATATGAGTCCTTCCTCAAACATTTTTATGAATTGGCAGAGGTCCCTGCCAAGCAATATGATTTGCCTAAAATTGACTGGATTTAGATAAAAACGGGAAAGAAATATGATTCATCCTTACTTACTATGTTATGATGATAACAAGATTTTTTAGAATAATTAGATATTTGATCACTACGGAAGGATGGGATCATGCAAAGATTGATGATGGCCGCCCTTATAGCCCTTTTAATCATCCAAACGGCGAATCTTGCGAAAGCTGAAACGAAAACAAGTTGCGAAGCGACTCAATTCAAGATTGTCATGAAGTCTGAAGCGGATGTGAAAGAAAAGGCGTCGGCTGCCAGTAAAACATTAAAAACTTATAAGAAAAATAAAGAATTATCGGCAAGCGGGAGAACTGGAAACTGGTATAAGATCTGTCACTCAAAAAAGACCGCATATATCAATATGGCAGATGTAAAAGAGGTTTTCAGTACCGATGAAAAAGCTCTTCTGAAGAAATTCGATACGAGAAAAGGCGTTAACCAAGTTGTATCGGCGACAGGTAAATCCATGAGTGATACGAAGGTCACGATCCAAACTTATGAGAAGAAACAAGGGGAATGGCGCCGGGCATTGAAGAAGATGGAGGGTGTCATTGGGAAGAACGGTTTCACGAAGAGCAAAAAAGAGGGTGATGGGAAATCCCCGGCAGGAATTTATTCCTTTGGTACGGCCTTTGGAAGCGAAACGAAGCCGGCCGGAATGAAAATGAGTTATAAGAAAACGACCAAATATGACTACTGGATTGATGATCAGACATCCAAGGATTATAACAAGTGGAAAACCTACAAGGGAAATCCTGCAGTTAAATGGAAGTCTTTTGAAAGGATGAATCATGAACTCTATAGGTATGGAGCGGTCATCAATTATAATACGAATCCCATCATAAAAGGAAAAGGCAGTGCAATCTTTCTCCATATTTGGAGAGGGGGTACAAAGCCGACGGCGGGATGTACAGCCACAGCCGAAAAGAATGTCCTCAGTTTACTGAAATGGATGGATCCCGTGCAAAAGCCACATATTGTAATGGGTACAAATGATTCATTGAAGAGCGTTAAGTAATAAACCATAATGGTTTTCCCATAAAAAAATTAACTTTACCCGTTCCTACTCGTTCAAGGGATGGACGAAAAAAGTTCGTGCATCCATCTTTTCTAACTATTGATAATTATATGAATTAAACTTATAATGTCTACTATACAAATACAAATGTTTTCTTCAGGTAAACAGTTTTAAGGGGGAACCAAAATATGAAAGCCATCTCGATCGGTTTATTGGGGTTAGGTACAGTCGGATCAGGAGTCGTACAAATCATTGAAAGCCATCAGGACAAGCTCATGCATCAAGTGGGCTGTTCCATATCCATTAAGAAGATACTAGTGAATGACATGACGAAAGAGCGGCTTGTCGCGGTCGATAAAGGAATGTTAACTGACAATCCTGAGGATATCCTTTCGAATCCCGAGATTGATGTTGTAATAGAAGTGATGGGTGGAATCGAAGAAACACGCGGTTATCTGATGGAAGCGATAAAAAATAAAAAGCATATCGTTACGGCCAATAAAGACTTAATGGCTTTATATGGACCGGAACTGCTGGAATTGGCCACCGAGAATCAATGTGATTTATTCTATGAAGCAAGTGTTGCCGGTGGAATTCCGATTTTACGCGGTCTTGTCGATGGGTTATCCTCTGACCGCATCACGAAAATGATGGGAATCGTCAATGGAACGACAAACTTCATTTTAACGAAAATGAGCAAGGAAGGCAGAGCTTATGATGACGTATTGAAGGAAGCCCAGGAGCTGGGATTTGCTGAAGCAGATCCGACAGCCGATGTAGGCGGATTGGATGCGGCCCGTAAAATGGCAATCCTATCAACACTCGGGTTTTCAATGAACATTGGCTTGAATGATGTTGAGGTACAGGGCATTACCGAGATATCCGAAGAGGATTTGAGATATAGCAAGAAGCTTGGTTATACAATGAAATTGATCGGCGTTGCTTCAAGGGCAGGGGATAGGGTCGAAGTAAGTGTCCAGCCTGCACTTCTTCCGGAAGCACATCCTTTAGCATCGGTAAATAATGAGTATAATGCTGTATATGTTTATGGGGAAGCCGTAGGGGAAACGATGTTCTACGGACCGGGGGCTGGCAGTCTTCCCACTGCGACTGCAGTCGTTTCGGATATGGTGACGGTCATCAAGAATATGAGGCTGGGCGTAAATGGCCGCAGTGCCGTTTCACCTCAGTTTCCGAAACAATTAAAAGATTCCACTGAAATTTTCGCTAAATTCTTCATTCGGTTACATGTTCAGGATGAAGTTGGCGTTTTAGCCAAAATCACGAATTTGTTTGCCGAGCATGGGGTAGGATTCGATAAAATCCTTCAATTGCCTCTGGATGAAAAGGAATCTTCCGAAATCGTATTAGTTACGCATACTGCGACAAAGGCTGCATTTGAGCAAATAATACAGAAATTACATGATTATAATATGGTAAGAGAAGTGAAAAGCACATACAGAGTTGAAGGAGAGGACATCAAATGAGCTGGCAAGGACTTATAAGCACGTATAAAGATTTCTTACCCGTTAATGAAAACACGCCTGCACTTACCCTTTTGGAGGGTAATACACCATTAATCAGACTGAATCGATTATCCGAAGAGTGGGGAATCGACTTACATGTAAAATATGAAGGGGCAAATCCAACGGGGTCATTTAAAGACCGAGGAATGGTCATGGCCGTTGCCAAAGCGATAGAAGAGGGCAGCGACACGATCATCTGTGCTTCCACAGGGAATACATCAGCGGCAGCAGCAGCTTATGCTGCCCGTGCCAACCTGCGCTGTATCGTCGTCATCCCTGAAGGTAAAATCGCCATGGGCAAGCTTGCCCAAGCCGTTATGTATGGAGCGGAAATCATCTCGATCGAAGGGAACTTCGACCAGGCTTTAAAAATCGTCCGTTCACTTAGTGAGAGCTCACCGATAACTCTTGTGAATTCGGTCAACCCATACCGGATTGAAGGGCAGAAGACAGCGGCTTTCGAAATTTGTGATGCTCTCGGCACCGCACCGGATATTTTGGCGCTGCCAGTCGGGAATGCAGGAAATATAACTGCTTACTGGAAAGGCTTTAAAGAATATAACGAATCGAAACAAACGGGCCTTCCTGAAATGAGAGGGTTCGAAGCTGAAGGAGCGGCTGCAATTGTCCGGGATAGCATTATTGAAAATCCAGAAACGATTGCAACTGCCATCCGTATTGGAAATCCTGCAAGTTGGAAGTTTGCTGTGGAAGCGGCAAATGAATCCAAAGGCAAAATTGATGAGGTCTCAGACGAGGAAATTCTGGAAGCCTATCATTTCCTTGCTAAAAAAGAAGGGGTATTTGCAGAGCCGGCATCATGTGCTTCCATTGCAGGTATCTATAAACAATTAAAAAGCGGTGAAATCAAAAAAGGAAGTAAGATTGTTGCTGTATTGACTGGAAATGGATTGAAGGATCCGAATGTGGCAGTCAATACAAGTACGATTCAGCCGACATTGCTGCCAATGGATGAAGAAGTCATTTTAGAACATCTGCAGGGCGTGAAACAGGCATGAGTGCAGAATCAGAGATGTTTTTGATCCGTGTACCAGCAAGTACGGCCAACTTAGGGCCAGGATTCGATTCCATCGGTTTGGCGCTAGGACTTTACTTGGAAATACACGGATCTTCATCAGATCATTGGGAAGTCGTCCCGCTTTCAGAGGAAATGTCTGTTTTTCCAAGGGATGATCGTAATTATATCGTCCAAATTGCCAAGGAAACGGCGGCGTCCTATGGAAAGGAACTATCCCCATGCCGGCTTTTCGTCTCTAGCGAAATTCCACTGGCGCGGGGTCTTGGAAGCAGTGCCTCTGCCATTGTGGCGGGTATTGAATTGGCGAACATCGTTGGTGAGCTTCATTTATCCGATGAGGAGAAGAATAGGCATGCTTCCCTCTTTGAGGGGCATCCCGATAATGCGGGGGCATCTGTGTATGGTGGATTGGTTGTGGGCCTTCATACGGAGGAAAAAACGGATGTCGTGTCGTTTCCGATTGAGGGAGTCAAGGTGATCGCTGTCATTCCCAATTTTGAATTGCTAACTGAGGATTCAAGAAATGTCCTTCCGAATTCGCTTTCCTATAAAGATGCGATAAGCGGGAGTGCAGCCGCAAATGTAATGCTTGCAGGAGTACTATCGAAAGATTGGAAACTTGTTGGTGAAATGATGCAAAGTGATCGTTTCCATCAACCATATAGAGCGGAGTTGGTCCCTCATTTAGAGCTTATAGAAGAAGTTGTCCTGAATGAAGGCGGATTTGGTGCGGCACTAAGCGGAGCAGGACCAACTGTTTTATGCTTGGCATCTCCAGAAAGAAGTGAAGGTTTGCTCAGTGGATTGAAGGAAAGATTTCCGGAATTCCTTGTGAAAGAATTGGAAATCGATAATGATGGAAGTTATACGGCAATCCTTTCAGAACAGGAAAAAAAGGAATTGAAATTTTTGAAATCGTGAGCCATGTTCATTTGCCGTCCATATAAAAAAGCTGACCCGTGTCAAGCCGTATCAATTCATTTGATAAGGCAAAAGCCGAGTCAGCTTTATTTTTATTACAGCTCGGAAAAGATTCCGGCCTGCTTACGTTTATAGAAGAAGTGATCCTTCATCCATACGCTGCATGTTATTTTAAAGGGCTATTAGAAAACTTGTTCAACTTCCACTACACCAGGAACTTCTTCAAGAAGGGCACGCTCAATCCCAGCTTTTAGCGTAATGGTCGAACTTGGACAGCTTCCGCATGCTCCTAGTAATCGTAATTTTACAATTCCATCTTCTACGTCAACTAGTTCACAGTCACCGCCATCACGAAGAAGAAACGGACGAAGCTTATCTAGAACCTCTTGAACTTGGACTTCCATTGTTTGTTGGTCGGACATTGCAATCGACTCCTTTCCTAATCATATTATAATGCGAAGGTAATAAAAAATCCAACTGTAACTTTGCGGAAATATAATCTATATTATTCTGGTAAGATGGAAACAGGTGAATGGTTCTAAAATGTATTCAAGATGAAGTAAATATATTAAAATGAAGGAGGAAGAGTATGGTAATGAAAGAAATTGAGATAGAAGTGTATGGAGCGGAGCAAATTTGCGCGAGTTGTGTGAATCTCCCCTCTTCAAAAGATACCTGCGAGTGGCTTGAAGCCGCTTTAACGAGAAAGTTTCCTGAACAGAAGTTCAAAATATCCTATATAGATATGTATAACCCCCCAGAAACGTTGAAGCAAAAGAGCTTTGCCGCGAAGATGATCGAGGAAGATTTATTTTATCCACTGGTCCTCATCGAAGGTGAAATCATTGCAGAAGGAAATGTCCGGCTCAAAAAAGTTGTGGAAACTATGGAAAAATATGGGTACTCAGCACAAGTGTGATATATAATGGAAGAAATAAGAAAAACTGACCCATGAATGAGCTGCATGCAGCTCATTGGGCCAGTTTATGAAATGTAACAGTAATGGGTTGGTATCAACCGTTATGGTATTTATACATCCAGAGAATGCCTGATTTCATTAGTCGTGCCACTCTGCCGGTGATTGGGCGATTTGCAACTAGACCAAAACCTTGTTTTTTCCCAAGTGAACCTAATGTTCCTTTTAATTTCATTGTAGGGAAGCTTTCTGGAAGCGGTTCATTTGCCCATTTCTTCACAAGAACTTGGACGATTTGCTCAGCTTGGGACTCCGCTAATTGAGCACTAGGTGCATGAGGAAGGCTCGCGCAGTCGCCGACTACAAAGATGCTGTCATCATTAGGAAGGAAATGCTGAGGAGTCAGAACGGCTCTTCCTTGACGGTCTTTTTCAATATCCATTTCGCGGATGATCTTACTTGGCTGAATTCCAGCTGTCCATACGATGACGTCGCTTTGAACGGCTTCGTCGCCATTATAAAGAAGGTTTGGTTCAACTTTCGTAATATTTGAATGATGGACAATTTCGATTGTATGTTTATCGAACCATGATTCGACAAAAGTACTTAATCTTTCTGGGAAAGCAGATAGAATATGCGGTCCACGGTCAAATAGCTTAACGTTTAAATCTGAACGGCTTTCAATTAATTCACTTGCAAGCTCAACACCGCTCAGTCCGCCGCCAACGATAGAAACGGTTGCACCGGCACCTAAATTATTCAAAGCTGAATATGTGCGGCGTGATTTATCGATTGTTTGGATACTGTAAGTGTGTATGTCTGCACCAGGAATATCGTGGTATTTATCTTCGCAGCCAAGGCCAATGACTAAATCATCATAAACGACAGGATCTTGATTCTCTATAATGACCTGTTTATTTTCCATATCGATGGAAAGTACTTCTCCGTATACGTTCTTCAAGCGAGGATGTTCAGGAAATGCAACACGGATGTGTTGATCTGGAATGGTACCTGCTGCTAAAGCATAATATTCCGTTTTTAAGCAGTGATAAGGATTACGGTCGATAAGCGTGATGCTCACATTTTCAGGAAGCTGATTAGGCAGCAATCTTTGCAACATGCGCATACCACCATACCCGCCACCAAGTATGACTAGATTCTTCATATGATTTTCCCCTTTATTTGATCTCTTGAAAAATTTGATTAGCACTTAACTATAGGATTCCCCCAAATGGTCCCCTTAAAAGTTTAATTAAATATATATACCCCAATTTGTAGTAAGAATAAAAAATTAGATAAATTTCTTTTTTTTACGTACCCCGACAAAAGTATAACGAATATAAAAGGAAATCACAACCGATATCTTGAAATCGGCTGATTTTTTATGCGTAAATATTGACTGTAAGTGGGAAAAGTAATAAGATGGTTTGTTAGTAACTGTGAGGTGAAACAATGTATCCGATTATTGAATTTTGTGTAAGCAATCTAGCCAGCGGGGCTCAGGAGGCTCTAGAGAGATTGGAGCGGGATCCGAATTTGGATATCATAGAATATGGTTGTCTGGGATATTGCGGCAGATGCTCCAGTAACTTATATGCGCTTGTAAACGGTGAAGTGGTTTTTGGTGACACAACGGATGAATTGGTAGATAAAATATATAAGTACATTGATGAATTTGAAATGTTTTAATCATCAATGGCGGATAAAAGGGCTGTTCCTGGAAGGAACAGCCCTTTTTATTATCAATGCTGCAGCAAAGGGTTGGTTGTTTCCTGGGTCAGTTTAAGTTCCTGGAAGCGGTCCCTGGCCATCTGGATGATGGAGGCTTCCCGGGCATTTTTTTGTCTTTCGAACACTAATGAAAAATACTTGATGGCTGCCTGTTCATTCCCTATCCTTCTTGAGATTTCGCCAGCGAGATATAGGATTCTGGCTTCCGATACCTGGGTGCCGCTGAAGTCCCCTTTTGAATAGGATGCTTCATATTCCTTTAGGGCGAACTTCAAAAATCTTTCCTCCTGTTCTTTGGTTTGGTTGATCCTATATAACCAGGCTATCCGTAAACAGATTCCAGCAAGGATTATATGTTTTTCCTTTTTTAAAGCTCCGCAATAAATAGCCAGCTTGTATGTATTGATCGCGTCTTTAATGGATCTTTCCTTGCTAAAATGATGGGGGACCCACTGGGAGCTGACTTTTTCCAAAATGATTTCCATTGTAGTGGGGGGGAAGTACCGGGAGAAATCCTCGGAATAAGAAAAGCCGCAGTGAGGGCAAACAAAAATATTATAGTAAAGTGAGTTGACGGCTGAATCAGTATGAATGGGACAAAAGTCCGTGTCATATTTAGTAACTTTTACAAAACGTGACCGTACCTTTTTAGTGGTCGATTTTTGTTTGCATAAAAGGCATTCCATGCTTTTGTCATATAGAGGATGTATACTTTCGATAGAAATTACCCCCTTATTGTAATTTAGGATCGGGTCCAACAGATTGGTTCATTATACCTATACCTATTATTATAGACTAATTTTTGTTGGTAAAATAGGTGGGGGAATATGAATTTTTTCAAGCTGGAAAATTGAGCGTGGGAATTTCTTTGGTATATACTATAAAGAGAAATGGTTCTATCTCACATATCAGAAGAAGGAGGGATTTATTGTGAGTGAAGTTGTTCAAATAACGGAAGCTGCCGCTTTTCAGATAAAAGAAATGATGAAACATAATGGTGAAGAGGGTTCCTTTTTAAGAGTGGCCGTTAAAGGCGGAGGCTGCAGTGGATTATCCTATGGAATGGGCTTTGAACAAGAGCCCGGGGAAAAAGATAGCCAGCTGGAACAGTTTGAAATTAAGATCCTTGTTAATGCCGAGGATGCAGATATATTGAATGGAACGGTAATTGATTATAAACAAACGATGATGGGTGGAGGCTTTACGATCGAAAACCCAAATGCCATCGCTTCATGCGGTTGCGGGTCTTCCTTCAAAACGGCAAAAAACGCCGGTACGCCGGAGAACTGCTAAGTAACTCCAATACATTGAAAAAAGGGGCACTTTAATAAGTGCCCCTTTTTCATGCTTATTTGCCTCTTAAATATTGTTCAGGGCCTCCTTGATTGGGAGGGTGCCGCTGAAAATCTCGAATGTTTTATTGAATGTTTTTTCCTCTGTGACAGATTGGGCAAAAACGGCGGCGACATCGGCCCTTGGAATGGACTTATTTGTATGATCCACTTTCTCATCCGCAAAGATTTTTCCGATCGCTTGTTCATTTGCCAAAGCAACCGGCCGGACAATCGTATATGTCAGCCCGCTTGCTTTTAAATGTTCATCGGCATCATGCTTTACTTCAAGATAATGGCGCCTTCCTGCTTAGGCTTGTTCCGGATGATCAGAACCGACAGAGCTTAACATGACAAAACGTTCGAAACCCTTCTTTTTGGCAGCAACCAGTTTAATGGCTCCATTCTTATCCACAGCTGTCGTTTTATCCGGCCCTGTTTTGGGTCCAGATTCGGCGGCAAAAATGATGGCTTCCATGTTATCCACTGCTTTATCCACATTTCCCTCTAAATCTGCAAGGATTGGATGCCCGCCGAGTTCTTTTATCGTTTGAGCCCGTTCATCTTTCCTGATCATTCCGTATACGGTCATTTGCGGTTTTTTTGATAATTCATTCCCCAATGATCCGCTTTCCGGTCGTTCCGTTGGCCCCTGCAATTAAAATATTCATGGATGCATTCCCCTTTCATGGCTCCTTCCACTCTTTACCCTTAGAATGACAAGGGTAAGCACTGTGGATAACTGATTGGAAAAACTTATCCACAATCATTGAATTGGGGACAACAAAAAAACCGGCCATGAAAGCCGGTTTTTGCCTAATATAGTTAAAACATGGAAGAACTGTGCATCGGCTGAACTTTTGCTTTTGGGTCAATATATTGTTTGGCATGATTGACGGCAGTGGGTGCCTCACCAAAACCACTGGCAATTAATTTTACTTTGCCATCATATGTTGCAATATCACCTGCTGCATAAATTCCCGGGATATTCGTTTCCATTCTGGAATTCACCAAAATGCTGTTCTTCTGGATATCAAGTCCCCATTCCTTAATGGGACCAAGAGAGGAAACGAAGCCGTAATTGACGATGACTGCATCTACCTCCATGGTCTCTGTATCTTCACCATTTGTATCCTTGATGACAATTGTATGGATACGTCCGTCTGTACCAATCAACTCTGAAGGTATGTATGGAGTCTTTATTTCAACTTTTGAATTTTTAAGTGTTTCTACACTATGTTCGTGGGCACGGAATTTATCTCTTCTGTGTATGATGCTCACTTTCTCGGCGATCGGCTCCAGCATTAGGGCCCAGTCCACTGCTGAATCCCCGCCTCCGAAGACCACCACTTTTTTGCCTGCAAAATGGTTGAGGTCGTCGATGAAATAGTGAAGGTTGCCGTTTTCGTATTTTTTTGCATCTTCAATTTCGATGCGTCGGGGTTGGAAAGCCCCATTTCCAGCTGTGATGATAATCGTTTTGGAGTAATGGATCTCTTTATCAGTCGTTAATTTGAAAACTCCATCGGCTTGCTTTTCCACATCTTGAACGGCTTGCTCCAGGACAACATCCTGTTCGAACTTTGCCATTTGTTCTTTCAAATTATTCACTAGCTCCTGAGCGCGCACTTTGGGGAAACCAGCGATATCATAGATGTATTTCTCAGGATAAAGGGCTGACAATTGTCCGCCTAATTGTGGGAGGCTCTCGATGATTTTTACGGATGCCTGTCTCATTCCTCCATAAAATGCAGTGAATAATCCAACTGGGCCACCGCCAATGATTGTAATATCATAAACTTTTTCATTAACTTCCAACGTTATCCCTCCGATTTACTAGGTTTGCTGAAATTTATTCTCTTATTTTAACATAGATGATCTTTTAAAAAACGGGGAAAGTTAGAAAAGTGGGAAAGTTTTGACTATATATGTGCGGTTTCATGATGAATGTTCTGTATCCGCTTTCGGAGTTGGGTGAAATTACCCTTTGCCAATGGTAAGCATATCGTATAAATATGGTTCGCAACCGGGTGAAAAATAACGTTTTTCGACTTTATCTTAACCCGAAAAAGTTCGGTTTGTTACTTGAAAAAGGTAAGGAAAAAGACTAATATTTACTTAGACATCATTTGGTAAAATTTTTATGAATTTTTTATGACATTTATGAAGTGTTACGTGAAATACGTCACAAATGAATAAGAGTGCTTTTTATAATGGAAATTAATAAGATAGACAATATATTTTAGTTATGGAAAGCATCACAAGAAAATATCGTAAAGGTGGAAGAATACTTTTGAAAAAGCCAACAATCGTTGTTTTAGGAGCAGGTTATGGTGGATTGATGACTGTTACTCGCTTACAGAAGGCATTAGGTCAAAATGAAGCAGAAATCGTATTAGTTAACAAAAATGATTACCACTATGAAACAACATGGCTGCATGAAGCATCCGCTGGAACGCTTCATCATGATCGTGTGCGCTATCCAATCAAAAGTGTCATTAACAGCAAAGTTAAATTCATCCAGGATTCTGTTTTGGAAGTGAAAACAGAGAACAAAAAAGTCATCCTTGAAAACGGCGAAATTTCTTATGATTACTTAGTGATTGGTCTTGGACCTGAATCGGAAACATTCGGAATCCAAGGGCTGAAAGAATATGCTTTCTCTATTTCTAACGTGAACACGGCACGTAAAATCCGTGACCATATCCAATTGCAATTCGCTACGTACAGTACTGAGGTCGAGAAGAATGAAGACCGCTTGACGATCGTTGTTGGAGGAGCAGGATTCACGGGTATCGAATTCCTTGGCGAATTGGCTAACCGTGTCCCTGAACTTTGTAAAGAATACGACATCGATTTCCAAAAGGTCCGTATGTACTGTGTGGAGGCAGCCCCAGCCGTCCTCCCTGGTTTCGATCCGGAATTGGTGGATTATGCAGTATCTTACCTAGAGAAAAAAGGTGTGGAATTCAAAATCGGTACACCGATCAAGGGGGCGACTCCTGAAGGCATCATCGTGGCAAAAGGCGAAGATGAAGTGGAAGAAATCAAAGCGGGAACCGTTGTATGGGCAGCTGGCGTACGTGGAAACTCCGTGATAGAGGCTTCCGGTTTTGAAGCTATGCGCGGACGTATTAAAGTGAACCTTGACATGCGGGCACCGGGTCATGACGATATTTTCATCGTAGGGGATTGCGCTTTGATCATCAACGAGGAAATTAACCGCCCATATCCACCTACTGCACAAATAGCGATGCAGCAAGGTGAGGTCATTGCGAAGAACCTGACTAAATTGGTTCGTAACGAAAGCGACCTGGAAACGTTCACTTTCGAAAACAAAGGAACGGTATGTTCACTCGGTGAAGACAATGCGATTGGTGTTGTATTCGGCAAGAAAGTTACAGGTAAGACTGCATCATTCATGAAGAAAATGGTTGATAACAGAGCATTGTTAATGATTGGCGGAGCCTCACTCGTTGCTAAAAAAGGTAAATTCAACGTCCTTTAATTTTTTCGATAGATCAAGAATGGCCATTTGGGGATTGTCCCTGAATGGCTTTTTCATTGGCATTCCATCCATTGTTGATTGTGTCATAACGGAGTTTGCAATTTTTTTTTGTGGATTATAATGGGGGTGACGAAGCTTAAACAAGGAAGTTATCTTTCATCTTATCTAATTATAATGAATGTAGGGGATGTGGGTTTTGATGGAACGATGCAAAAATGTTTGGCTGGCAGTGTCCGGCCTTGTGATATCTGATAAAGGTGAGTGGCTGGTCGTGAACAAAAGGTATGGCGGATTGAAAGGGCAATGGTCACTTCCGGCAGGTTTTGTCAAAAATGATGAAACCGTCGATGAAGCTGTCGTAAGGGAAGTGCTGGAGGAGACGGGTATTCATACAGAAATCGAAGGCATTGTAGGAGTGAGAAGCGGAATCATCAAAGGGGATATAAGTGATAATATGTTGATATTTTTACTTAAACCGCTCAGTTATGAAGTATCCGCTCAATTGGATGAATTATATGAAGCTAAATTTTATGACCCTGATTTGCTCATGGATGAGGGGAAGCAATCGTTACTATTGGAACAGCTTTTAGCTTTTAAAAAGGAAAGGATGCAGACGATGCTTGACGGGTTGAACCCGGGAGATCAATTTGGATATACATCATATAAATTATTCATGTGATTTGGGTAATTATCTTTTCTTCGGTATTATTTGGCATAAGTCGTTGACGCAGCAATTATTTTTTCAGTAAACTAAAGGTGTCGCTTTTAAGGAGGGTCAAGAATAACATGCCATTGCCTGTTTTAATTATCTCAATACTCTTATTTTTCATATTGTTTTTCGGAATTGGTTTTTTGCTGAATATGCTCTTTCGTTCTTCGTGGATCATGGTCTTCTTATTTCCAATCGTCTTCATCATCATTGTCAATGAAACAAAGCTAATAGAATATTTTAGAAATCCGGGAATATCTTTTTCTAATCTTGGAACGAACCTTACATCCCTGCATACGGCAGACATCATTATTTTATCAAGCGGCCTGCTTGGCGCGGTTTTAGCTGGTGTGGTCATAAGGATTCTAAGGAATAAAGGATATCAAATGTTTTGATAATGGGAAGGGCCGTCATGTTGGACGGTTCTTTTTTTGTAGGCTGTTTTCACATACTTTGTTGCTATTTACCAAGTAGTGCGGTGTGGTTGATTTCCCCTCCAGATGCTCGCTTTCCGCGGGGCGGGCGGTGAGCCTCCTCGGCGTAAATGCCTGTGGGGTCTCACCTGTCCCGCTGCTCCCGCAGGAGTCTCACACTTCCGCTCCAATCAACCTTAAATAGTTTCGTTTTAAAAACAACAATCTTTACGAAAAGAGCCTTTTTTGTAAGGAAAATTGGTTCTTTTCATGCTTTATGAATACTTTCACTCCGTAAAGGGAACAAATATCCTTGTGAGAGGAGTGGAATTGATACATATGAAGATTGTAAAGGCATTATTTTTAAGGGTTGCTATTATCATATTATTTATCTTGGCCATCGAATCGACCGTAAATCATGTTTTTGGGGCGGTGCCTGAAGATCACCCTTTTGAAGAGGCAATGAGACGACATCGAATGCTTGGTCTCGAATATAAAGCGATCCATAGTGGAGGTCAAGTGGCAACGCTGATGGCATCGGCATCCACGAGCAATGGTCCGACGACGATAGCGGAGGCAATCGAGCTCTCGAAATACCCGAAGCATGAAGTTTTGGCTACAGGATATACAGCAGGGTACGAATCAACCGGGAAGTACCCGAAAAGCCCATCCTATGGCATCACTTATTCAGGGGTGAAGGTGAAACGGGATCTGTTTTCCACCATTGCCGCCGATCTTGCCGTTTTCCCTCTAGGAACCATCCTTTGGATTCCGGGCTATGGATATGGGGTTGTTGCAGACAAGGGCGGTGCAATCAAAGGGAATCACCTGGATCTATACTACGAAACGGTACAAGATGTGTACGAGAACTGGGGAAAGAAAACCCTTGAAGTATATGTTGTCCAAAAAGGGAACGGCGAGTTATCTGAAGAACAGTTAAGCAAGTTGAATGAAACCAAGATCAAGCAGGTATTCAAGCCGAAAATCGCTGAGAAAACATTGAATGAAAATGTAGCTTCTTTTGCTTTTTAATGATGGGCAAAAAGGAAAGTGAAAGGCTGCCTTAATTGAGGCAGCCTTTTCTGTTTCATTTGGGACGCCCTCAGGCCATGCTTTTGTAGGCTTCAGGGTGCAGAGTCTTTGCCAATTTGGACAGCCCATCCAGTAAACGCGGGGAAGGCCGGCAAAATAAAGGTTCTTCCATGATGTGAATATTGTTATTCCGGACGGCCTTCATATCAGTCCACCCTTTCCGTTTCTTGACAAGCGCCGGGTTTACTTTTCGTAAAGGGACACCGACCCAAGCTAAGCAAATATGGTCGGGATCCCTTTTTTGGACCTCTTCGGAAGTGACTTGAATGCTTGCCATGTCGACATCTTCGAAAAGGTTATATCCTCCCGCAAGCGTGCTGATCTCGGATAACCAATTAACTCCTCCGGGGCTGAATATGGGATTAGGCCACCATTCCCAATATAGGGACGGCTTTGATTCGATTTTGTCGGCGATGTTTTTATATTGAAGGATGGCATCACGGAATTTGGCAGCTTGTTCCTCTGCTTTTTCCTTTAGATCGATTGCCTCGCCCAAGGTCAGTAAGTCTTTTGCGATATCCTCAAGTGATTGCGGATTGAAGATGATATGGGGGATGTTCCGTTCTTTTAGCCCCCCGATGTTTTTTTCCATGCCCGGTACACTCAGTGAAGCCAGCACCAAATCGGGTTTTAGTGATTCTACATGATCGATATCGATCGATAAGTCGGGCCCCACCTTAGGAAGGTGCTGTATGGTTTCAGGCCAATCTGAGTAGTCATCGATGGCGATCAGCTGATCTTCAATTCCTAGATATGTGCATAGTTCCGTATTGCTGGGGCAAAGAGAGATTATTTTCAAATTGAACACCTACCCTTGAAAGATGAAAAAGTGAAGTGCCAGTGCAATGAATACTCCGGTCAAGGCTCCGAAAAATACCTCGATTGGCTTATGGCCCAACAGTTCCTTTAATTGTTGCTGTTTCTGTTTATCTGCTTTTTTCTGCCAGTTCTTTGCTTGCTCGACAAAGGTATTGAAGTCGGTAACGAGCTGGTTCAAGACGGCTGCCTGTTCTCCTGCCTGCCGTCTCACTCCTGTCGCATCGAACATCGTGATGACTGCAAAGATCGCGGCAACGGCAAATACAGGGGAATCCATTCCGGTTTCGATCCCTACCGCTACGGTTAGGGCTGACACGGCCGCAGAGTGGGAGCTTGGCATACCGCCTGTGGAGTTAATGAGTGACCAGTTCACTTTTCGAAATGCTATGAAGTGGATGGGCACTTTAATGAATTGAGCAAAGAAAATGGCAATCAATGCTGCGATTAAAGGGAAGTTGAGTAATAATTCCAAGAGTATCAGCCTTCTTTCTAGTTAAAAGTAAAGATGAAATCCATATATGGGTTAATACATCCTGCTCGGAATAAGGACCTTATTATTAGTTCCATTCAGTCCTGTCGATTCCCTGCCGGTATAAGTATAAATATGATCTTTCTTATACTATTACTCTAAAGTCACCCATTCTAAACAATATCCCTTGTTATTATTAATTTTGCGGGCATTATTCGAAAATTTTTGAAGATTTCGTTATAATGAATGTAATAGAATGGAGGGGTAGCAAATGTTCACAGTAAAAAATTCCTTAAATATAGATTTGATTGACGAATGCCTGATTCTAGGCGTATTTGACAGACCTGTAAAGTTCACAGGGATAGGAAAAGAAGCGGATGAACGATTGGATGGCCAGCTGACAGAGTTAGTGAAGGCCGGGGAAATCCCTTCCAAGAAAAAATCAGTGGTCAAAATACATACATTAGGTAAATTAAACGTAAAGAGACTGATTTTTGTAGGGTTGGGCAAGGAAAAGGAGCTATCCTTTGAAACGCTCCGCGAAGCGTTGGGTAAAGCCCGTAAGATGATTAAAGAATCCAAGATTGCGACACTTTCGATCGCTTTGGATACATTCACGACGGAAAATCTGGATGCATTGGACGCTGCGCATGCTTGTTCCGAGGCTTTCGAACTTGCTTCCTATAAATTTGACGGATACAAGCAAAAATCGAACCAGGTCGAAAAAAGCCTTGAATCGATTACGGTTTACAGTGAATTTGATCAAGAAGAGGTCGGTGCCGCCCTTCATGTAGGAAGAATCTTCGGAAGGGCGACGAACTCAGCCAGAACATTGGTCAATACACCAGGCAATTTGTTGACTTCCACGGATTTGGCGGATTATTCATCTGCCTTGGGCGAACGTTATGGTTTTGAAGTGGAGATCCTCGAGAAGGAAGACATGCTCAAGTTGGGAATGGGCGCACTCCTTGCTGTCAATAAAGGTTCGGTCGAGCCTCCGAAAATGATCGTCCTGAAGTATCAAGGTAAGGATGAATGGAAGGATGTCATCGGGTTGGTCGGTAAAGGAATCACATTCGATACGGGTGGATACTCATTGAAAACGAAGGCTGGTATCGTTGGAATGAAGACGGATATGGGCGGTGCGGCAGCTGTTTTAGGTGCAATGGAAATTATCGGCGAATTGGGACCGGACCAAAATGTCGTGGCTGTCATTCCTTCCACTGATAACATGATCAGCGGTGATGCATTCAAGCCAGATGACGTGATCACTGCCATGAGCGGCAAGACGATAGAGGTATTGAATACGGATGCGGAAGGCCGGCTCGTTTTGGCGGATGCCATGACTTACGCTAAACATCATGGTGCTGACTATCTTATTGACGTTGCCACTTTAACGGGTGGTGTCATAACGGCACTGGGCATGGATATGACGGGTGCAATGACAAATGACACGGAATTCTATGAACAAGTGGTCAAAGCCTCAGAGGAGGCCGGGGAGCCCATTTGGAGATTGCCGATTACGGAAAAGGATAAAGAGCGGGTACGCAATAGTAAAATAGCGGATTTGAATAATTCACCTGGAGGAGCGGGACATGCGATCATGGGCGGGGCCTTCATCGGTGAATTTGCCGAAGACACTCCGTGGGTCCATCTGGATATTGCCGGAACCTCCACAACCTCGAACAACTCCGAATTGTGCACGGCGGGGGCTACCGGTGTCATGGCACGCACGCTTGCACTATTGGTTGAAACCTTTGAAACGAAAACAAGATGAACCCCAATATCCGAAGCCGAAAATAGGCTTCGGTTTTTTTACCAAAAAGGGGTTGGACGGACGCTATATATCCCTCCATTTCAAGCTGACGATGATATGGCAATTTTCTTCCCCTGCTTTAGGATAGAAATCAAAACGGATTCCATCGGGGTTATACGTGATATCAGGTTCGTTCTTAATTCCTATCTTTCGGATCATATCGATCACGACACTCTTTTGCGATGCTTGGGCAGCAGTCATCAATCGGTTGGAGAAAGGCTTGGATGTGGCTAAAGTATCCATGACTTTTTTTACATCAAGCATCAAAGATTGCGAGGTCTTTGCCGATTTGACTAGCAGATCTGGATTGGTTGCCGAGTAGGGACGCAATGTACCTTCCCATTCCCGATTCTTATTCAGTGCCCTGGCGTGAGGCGGAAATAGGATGGGATCATATAAAAAATAAGGGAAATCCTCCAAAAGGTTTCCTTCCTTTCCTTAAGTCTGTCTATAGACACGTTTTCGTTATACGTTAAAATATGTATAAAGGCCAGCTGATATGATAGCGGTTTGTGAATGACCTTTCTTCTGCAAAAAACTTCTTGAAAATTATGATTAAAGACACACTATTATTTGTAAACTGCTTCATTGACAGGTATAGTGTATAGTAATATACTTACTTACCTAAAGTAAGGAGAAGGCACACTATAAATTATAAAATAGGTGATGTTAACATGAAAATAACCCAGGAAACAAAAGACCTTTTAATAGATAAAATGAATATCATCAAAACCCCGGGTAAAGCTGATATATGCCTTGTGGGGCCTGTGAACCTGCCGGTTGAACAAGGAGATTTCTCAACGGTTTTCCAATGGTATACATGGCTTCAGCTTGACGGCGCGGATAATGACAAGGATTCGGTGCTTGATTCGCTTTCGGAAGCGAACCTCGCTTTTGGACAGCAATCCTCCGTATTGGTTTATGGTGATTTTAAAAAGTCTGAGGATGCACTTGTCCGGATGCATAGCATCTGTCACACAGGTGATATCTTCGGCAGTAAACGCTGTGATTGCGGCTACCAGCTCCACCAATCGATGAAGATGATAGCCGAGCATGGATGCGGGGCCATTTTTTACCTTGCGGACCATGAAGGAAGAGGGATTGGCCTGTTTTCCAAATCTCTTGCCTATTTGCTTCAGCAGGAAGGTTATGACACGGTCGAGGCGAATGAGGCTTTAGGATTCGAAGATGATACGCGATCTTACGAGGGAGCCATTCGCGTGTTGAGGGAACTGCGTAAGGATCCGGTGACTTTAATCACGAACAACCCCAAAAAGCTGGATGCCCTCATGAAGCATGGACTTGCGGCAAAGGACCATATTCCGCTTTGGGGCGGTTTGACGGAAGATAATAGTTTCTATCTCGATACAAAGGTTAAGAAGTCTGGACATATTCCCAAAAAGAAGCCAACTTTGATTGTATAAGGAGAGCTATAGAATGAATGATGATCAATATTACATGAAGCTGGCACTGGATTTGGCAGCCAGTGCCAAAGGAAAGACGAATCCGAATCCGGTGGTCGGGGCAGTCATAGTGAAAGACGGTGTGATAGCTGGGACAGGGATTCACCGTAAAGCGGGTGAACCGCATGCGGAAGTACATGCTTTCAAAATGGCGGGTGAGTATGCAGAAGGTGCAACGCTGTATGTGACTCTTGAGCCTTGTTCCCATTATGGAAAGACACCTCCTTGTGCAAATTTGGTGAAAGAATCAGGTGTGCGAAGAGTGGTGGTTGCGACTCAAGATCCGAATCCGGAAGTGGCCGGCAGAGGGATATCGATCCTAAAGGATGCTGGAATTGAAGTGGAAGTCGGCGTCCTGGAAAAGGAAGCCCAAAGGCTGAATGAACGTTTTATTCACAATATGCTGACGAATCGTCCATTTGTCATATCGAAGTATGCGATGACGCTCGATGGAAAGCTTGCAACCCACACAGGCCATTCAAAGTGGATAACAGGAGAAGAATCACGTCATTCCGTTCATTTGCTTCGTGATGAGGTGGATGCCATTCTAGTTGGTATCGGGACTGTGTTGGCAGATGATCCATCACTGACGACCAGACTTCCGGAGGGCGGAGGGAAAAATCCGATCCGGATCATTTTAGACAGTGAATTACGGGTTCCATTGGATGCCAATGTTGTACAAGTATCAGATGCGAGAACCTTGATCGTAACGCAGGAAAATGCACCTGCGGATAAAATGGAAATTTTACGTGAAAAAGGGATCGAATTCATTTTCGTCGCCAAAAACGAGACGGGACTGGATCTAAAGGCTTTAATGGAAGAGCTGTATAAAAAGGGGATTACGGACGTCTTGCTGGAAGGCGGAAGTGAAGTGAATGCCTCATTCCTTAGGGAAAGGCTCATCGATAAATACTTGATTTATATAGCTCCTAAACTATTGGGCGGAAGAAACTCACTAACACCGTATACTGGAATGAATGTGGATACGATGGATGAAGCGATGGATGTTTCCTTCTCTGGCGTGGAAACGTTTGGTGAGGACATACGTATCACGGCTTATCCTAAATAAAAATAGACAACAGGTGAAGAGGCATGTTGGTTAAATCAGATGTATGCATAGTCGGATCAGGCCCTGGAGGAGCCCTGCTGGCTTACCTATTGGCCAAGCAGGACATTTCAGTCGTATTGCTTGAAAGGCATTCCGAGGTTTCAAGGGAGTTCAGGGGCGAGTTCTTGAACGATGAAGGAGAGGGCATTCTTAAAAAGCACGGTTTATTCGAGAGTATGGAAAGACTAGGCTTGCTTAGGATGGAACAAATTGAATATTGGCATGACGGCCACATATTCAAAAGCATTTTCCCTGAATGGCCTGTCGATCATGTTGGGATACATGTCCCGCAAAATCATCTGCTTACAGCCATATTGAATGAAGCCGAAAAGCTGGACTCTTTTCAATTGATGATGAATACGAGGGTTACCGGCTTGATACAGAATGAAATGGACCGTTTTACGGGTGTCAAGGCCCGTAATGGCGGAAATGACCTGGAAGTGCAAAGTCCATTGATAATCGGAGCGGACGGCAGGTTTTCCATCGTTCGAAAAAAAGCGGGAATACCAGTCGTTATTAAGGAGCATGGCTATGATTTACTGTGGGCAAAAATTCCTGCTCCACAGGGGTGGAAGCCTTCGATCAAGATGGCATTGGTCAATGGCTCCCAGGTTGCCCTCTTCTCCCAGGCTGGAGGTTTCATCCAAATTGGCTGGAATATAGAGCATGGTTCATTCCCCCATTTGCGAAAACAGCATTTTGAACCGTTCATAGAAAATTTGCTTCTTGCCTTTCCTGAATTAAAAAAGGTTGTGTGTGAAAATATCCGCTCATGGCAGGACTTCATTTTATTGGATGTTTACAGCAGCTATTGTGAAACGTGGACAAAGGAAGGCGTTGCTTTATTAGGTGATGCAGCCCATACGATGACGCCTACAGGTGCGTTCGGACTCAATTGTGCCATGAAGGATGCCGATATATTGGCCGAGCTTATCTCTGGATGCATCCTGAAGGGGGATACTGGCTTCCTTGGACTTAAAATGGCTGAGCCAAATAGAAAAGCCGAGATTGAAAGATTACAGGCCATTCAGGTGGACAAGGAAATTTCCTTCGCATCACAGTTTGCCGCCGCTTATGTTTGAATAGGAGTGAAGGATATGAAATTCGGTTTTGATATTGACGATACCCTTATTAACTTGAGGGAGTTCGCGTTCCATCTTTATAATGAAAAGCTTAATGCGAATATAGAGTTAACGAAATTCAGAGCTTTAAAGACGTTGGAGATCCATGAAGCATTCGGGCTTGATAAAGAGGCTGGGGGTAAGATGTGGAACAGCCTTGCCGATGAAGTATATTATTCATCCTGTCCAGCCTTCGAGGGCGCAGTGGAAACGCTGCAGGAGCTTGAACGTGATGGCCATGAAATCTATTACATCACCGCCAGAAAAGCGGAGCATGGTGAACGGACGAAAAAATGGCTGATCGAAAACGGCTTTCCGGTTAAGGATGAACATTTTTATTGCGGGATGAAGGATCATGAAAAAATTGATACGATCCGCAAATTGGAATTGGATTATTATTTTGATGATAAACCGGCAGTGCTGGAAACTTTATTGGATATTCCGACGAAAGTGTATGCAATGGATAACTCCTATAACAGGGAATTGGATATTCCAAGACTGACAAGCTGGTTTGAATTAAAAGAAATCCTCTCCAAATAATACAAATCACATGATTGACGGATGACTTGATAGACTTGGGTCATCCTTTTTATGTATACTATTATGAATAGTGATTCATTTTTTGGTAAAAAAAACAAGAGAGTCGGGGGTAATGGGATGGAGAGAAATATTGAAAAGTCATTGATAGGCACGCTTGGGATTGAAATGAAAGAAGTCGGCGATGGGAAAGTCATTGCGACGATGCCTGTGGATGAACGGACTAGGCAGCCGTATGGTTTATTGCATGGGGGAGCGTCCGTTGCCCTTGCGGAATCCGTTGCAAGCTTTGGCGGAATGCAGCTGGTAGATAGTACAAAACAAGCTGTCGTCGGCCTTGAAATCAATGCCAATCATGTTAGGGGCGTCCGTTCAGGTTTTGTTACCGCAGAAGGGAACATCGTCCATCGCGGGAAGACGACGATGGTGTGGGACGTGAAGATACGTGATGAAGACGATCATCTTATCTGCATTTCACGCTGTACATTAGCCGTTATCGACTTACCGAAGTCAAAGTGAATCAAAAGAACAATCGTAAATTGGTGCAATGATTCTATAGTATCCGGTCTAAGTATAATCTGGCAGTAGACTATTGTATGAAAGGAGGTTTTTTTATGCTGGTGGGTCATATACAAGAAATCACCCGTCATCCTGTAAAATCATTCACTGGTGAACAGGTTCAAAAAACGAAGGTGATGGACTATGGACTATATGGAGATCGCAGCCATGCCTTTAAAGGTAAAAATGGGAAGTTCCTGACAATAACCCAAGTCCCGGAGATGGTCCGTTATCAAGCTGCTTTTTCTGGTGAGGAAACCCTTGACCAATATCCGGAAATCAAAGTGAAGACCCCTTCAGGAAACGTTTTGACATGGGGAGAGGAAGCCTTTCTGGAGGAAATGGAACGTTTGTTGAAACAGGAGGCAGCACCTGTTGTTTATCACCCTGCACATATTCCGGTAGGTGCGATTGAAGAAGAAAACATCCTGCTTGTCAGTGATGCCTCGATTGGCGAATTGACAAAGCTTTGGGGAAAAGAACTGGATGGTAGGAGATTCAGGCAAAATTTGGTGATATCCTTAGTGAACAAAACGCCCTTTTTAGAAGAGCAATGGTTCGGAAAAAGGATTGTAATCGGGAATGAAGTGGAATTGGAGATCAAAAGGCATTGTGAGCGCTGTATGATCATAACTGTCGATCCAAGCGATTCACATAGAGATCCATCACTACTGAAAACTGTCGTCAAGGAAAGGGAAAATCATTTTGGCGTATATGCCTCGGTCATGCAAACAGGTGAAATAAGAGTGGGCGACCAGGTATTTTTAAAAGATTGAAACAGAAAGGAGCTGCTCCTGTAATCAGGGCAGCTCTTTTGCAATGGCAGGGGTCACCGGGTTTTCTTTAAATCATCCTGGACACTTCGATCCCACATCTTTACGCCAGTATGATAAGCCGAGCGCATGATTAAATGTCCCGCAACAGGGCTGGTCATGAAGATAAAGATGATCGCGAGCACGACCCGGAAATCGAAATGGCTATGTTTATAATAAAAATATAACAAGGTGCCGATCAGGATGAACATGATCCCAAGTGTCGAACTTTTCGAGGCAGCGTGATTCCTTGTATAGACATCCGGCAGCCGGATGATGCCGAAAGCCGAGACTAAAAAGAGAAAGACCCCCATTAATATGAATAAGGCCGATAGGATTTCAACGATTGCGGTCATCTTCGATTATCTCCCCTTTCTCAAGGAATTTGGAGAAAGCGACCGTTCCGATGAAAGATAGGATTCCGAGCAGAAGAATGGCTTCCAGATATGCGCTTGTATCCATGACAATGCAGGCAAGTGCAACGATTGCGATCAGATTGATTCCCATTGCATCGAGTGCGATGACCCGATCCGGTACGGAAGGCCCTTTGATTAAACGGTATAAGAATCCAATCATGGAAAGCGAAACACCGAGCAAGGCGATTTTAAGCATTAGATCGAACATTATTTGCTCACCTCCATAATTGCTTTTTCAAATGTATTTTTAATGCTGTAAACGGCCTCATCCTTGTCGGCAATATCCATCGCATGGATATATAGAATCCGATTATCCTCTGATACTTCAACGACAAGAGTTCCCGGTGTCAGTGTAATTAAATTCGATAGTATCGTAATTTCCCAATCCTTAGTCAGCACGGTTTCATATGCGAATATGCCAGGTCTCATATCCAGGCTCGGTTTAAGCACGGCCTTAAGGACGCTAATGTTGGAAAGTATGAGCTCCCTTGCGAATATGAGCAGCAATAGAACGACGGCATTCACCCTTTTCAAGTAAAACCGATCATTGAAAAAATGACGGAAGACGAACATGATGCCGAGCCCCAATATATATCCGATGATAAAAGTGCTCCCGTTAAATTCATTTTGTAAAAACATCCAGATAAACGCAAGGAACACATTCAGTAAAATTTGGAATGACATCAGGCACTACTCCTTTAAAACCGCTTTGTTATAGATTTCGGGATTCATTAATGCATCTACAGCTTGTGTAATGAAAGGGTACACCGATTCTGTTCCCAATCCGAATAAAACGGAAATGATGACAAGGAGAACGGCAGGAACCAGCATTTTATTAACCTTTTCATTAGTTAAGGCATAATCAGCTTTTGGAGTTCCCCAAAAGCCATTCATGAATATTTTCATGACGGAATATAGGACCATCAAGCTTGAAATTAAGACGACTGCCATTCCCAAGTAGGCCCCTTTTTCTGCAGCTCCCTGAAGAATAAGGAGCTTGCCGGCAAAACCGCTGAACGGCGGGATTCCCGCCAATGATATGGCCGCTATGAAAAAGGTCCATGCAACGGCCGGATATTGCTTGATCAAGCCGCCCATGTCCCGCAAATCATCTGATCCGCTGATTTTGACCATGATGCCGACCAGCAGGAAGAGTGCAGCCTTGATCAGCATGTCATGAATGATATAAAGAATGGAACCTGATAAGGCCTGTTCATTCATGACGGAGATGCCGAATAAGATAACCCCGACGGCGATGATGATATTGTAAATGATGATTTTTTTTACATCGGAATAAGCTATCGCACCAATGACACCGATGATGATGGTCAAGATTGCAAGTATCCCAAGGAAAGTATGGGTGAAATCCTGGTCATGATAAAACATGAGTGTATAGGTCCGGAAAATGGAATAGATTCCGACCTTAGTCAACAATGCCCCGAATAGAGCCATCACTGGAATGGGCGGAGCATAATAGGAACCCGGCAGCCATTGGAAGAGCGGGAAAATGGCTCCCTTCAAACCGAAGACGATCAGAAAGCCAATCGCTATCACCGAGATGATTCCAGGCTGGTCGACTTCCGTTATCCTTTGGCTGATGTCCGCCATGTTCAATGTTCCCAGGACTGAATAAAGATACGCCACCATGATGACGAAAAAGGAAGAGGATAGTACATTGACGATGATATACTTCAATGATTCCCTCAGTTGGATTTTCGTCCCTCCCAGTACAAGCAGGACGTAGGAGGCCATCAGCATGACTTCGAAGAATACGAATAGATTGAAAAGATCTCCCGTAAGGAAGGCACCGTTTACCCCAATCAGCAAAAATTGAAATACAGGATAGTAATAATGTTTTTCACGTTCTTCCCCTATGGAGTAAAACGAATAAAGCAGTATGGCAAACCCAATGATATTCGTGGTCAGTACGAGCAGCGAAGAAAGCATATCTGCGACGATCACGATCCCGAATGGCGCATCCCAGCTGCCGACGCCTAAAGTCAAAATCCCTTGACTATGGACCTTAAACACTAGATAAAGGGAAATTACAATTCCGATAAAAGAGGAAAAAAGCGATATCCCTCTTTGCAGCTTGATTTTTTTTGCAAAGAATATGAGAAGGATGCCTGTGAAAAGCGGCCATAAAACAGGCATGAAAGTAAGATTATTCATTCGCTTCCGTACCTCTCATTTCTTCCATGTCATCCGTACCGAGTTCCTGGTAGGTCCGATAAGCAAGTACAAGCAGAAATGATGTGACTCCGAAACTGATGACGATCGCCGTCAAGATAAGCGCCTGTGGTAGCGGATCGACATAGAATGCAGCTTTATCACTTAGCAATGGAACGGAATCGCCTTTCAAACCGCCCATCGTCAAAATCAATAGGTGGGCGCCGTGACTGAGCAGCCCGGTACCGATTATGATTCTTAATATGCTTTTGGAAAGCATTAAATAGGTCGCACACATAAATAGTATTCCAATGACAATGGCCATTAAAAGTTCCATTATTCACTCTCCCCTATTGTTTGAATAATGGTCATCGTTACACCAACAACCACAAGATAAACACCCAGATCAAAAAGTACCGCGGTATGAAGCGAGATGTGCCCAAGAAGCGGTAAATCAACATATTGATAAACATGTGTCATGAGGGGCACCCCGAACACCAGCCCGCCGGCTACGGTCAGGCTTGATATGAACAAGCCTGAACCGATCATTAACTTATAGTCAATCGGCAAAATGCCGGTGACGGTTTTAATGTCGAAAGCGAGCAACAGCAGGACTATGGCGGCTGAAGTCATTAAACCGCCGACAAACCCGCCACCTGGCGAATAATGCCCGCCTAAAAAGATGGCTACCGCAAACAGCAAGATAACAAAGGCGGCGACTTTCGTAACCGTTTGGAGAATCAGGTCATTTTGCTTCATGATTTATCTTTTCCCCCTGTCAAACGCAATTTGATCATCGCGAATATTCCGAGCGCAGCGATGGAAAGGACACTGATTTCAAACATCGTATCAAGTCCGCGGAAGTCAACGAGAATGACATTTACGACGTTTTTCCCGCCTGCTTCCTTATAAGCATTTTCAAGATAGTAACTGGATATGGAATCAAATAGTTTATTGCTATGTGCCGATAAGGCAATCAATGTCACGATGACTCCTACACCAATGGATATCAGGGCATTATTCAACTTGAATGTCATCCGTTCTTCCTTTCTGCTTCCCATTAACGGAAGGTGGAAGAAACAGAGCAAAAACAGCGATACCGAAATCGTTTCGATGACTAGCTGAGTCAAGGCTAAATCCGGTGCCCGCAGCAAAACGAAAAATAGGGAAATCGTATAACCGACGGCTCCTAAGATGATAATGGAAGTTAAACGAGATCTTGCAAACAGAATGGCGATCGAGCCAATCACGATGATCGCAGCCAATACCAATTCATATATGCCGATCGGGGCAAAATTCCCTGCATCCAATTTAAATGCATCCTTCCAATAGAGCGTAAAGCCCAAGGAAAGAATGAAGAAAAGGAAGATTGAAAGCAGATACGTCCGAATCGAACCTGTCATTAATACTTTCATGACGAAGGAAGCTGAGCGTTCGAACCCTTTTACCCCGTTATCATACAAAGCATTCAGGGAGATACGTTCAGGAATGAACTGAGTGATTTTCTGCCACTTCGGAAGCGTTTTGTATAAAAGAATTCCAAATGCTATGATGCCGATGGTCATCCATACTTCAGGTTCGAATCCATGCCAGAAGGCGATATGGACATGGAAATCCGGTCCAGCCAAGCTTGGCTGTATGCCGGCTACCGCAGGTTTAATGATTGATGAAGATAGCAAGTTTGGAAAAATACCGAAAACGATGACCAACGAAGCAAGGATGATCGGGGATATCAGCATCCCGACCGGTGCCTCGTGGGGCTTCTTTTCCAATAGCTGTAACTGTAGTTTTCCTGTAAAGGGTTTGAGCACGACGATCATGCTATAAATAAAAGTGAATACACTGGCTACCCATGCCACCACAGGAAACAAGACCCCCCATGTCTCCATGTTGAAGATATTCAATTCCAATACATTCAACATGCTGGCCAGGAACATTTCCTTGCTCAAAAAACCATTGAAGGGCGGAAGTCCAGCCATTGAAAAAGCACCAATCACAGCGACGGTGAAAGTGATCGGCATCAACTGCATCAATCCGCCAAGCTTTCTGATATCACGCGTACCGGTTTCATGATCAATGATGCCTGCAACCATGAAGAGGCTCCCTTTAAAAGTCGCATGATTAATCAAGTGGAATACTGCGGCAACCGTGGCTGCCAAGTATATATTTTTCCCCAACGTTTCATAGTGGAGTGCCGCCGCACCAAGTCCCAAAAGCGACATGATCAATCCGAGCTGACTGATGGTGGAAAAAGCGAGAATCCCCTTCAAATCAGTCTGCTTTATTGCAGAGAATGAGCCCCATAACAGGGTGATCAATCCGGCGATCGAAACGAGCCAGAACCATAATCCTGATTCTGCAAAAACAGGGCTTAATCGGGCAACCAAATAAATACCAGCCTTGACCATTGTGGCTGAATGAAGGTAAGCACTGACCGGTGTAGGAGCTTCCATCGCATCAGGAAGCCAGATATGGAACGGGAACTGTGCGGATTTAGTGAACGCGCCAAGCAGCACAAGCAAAAGTGCAGGAACGAAGAGTGAGTGGTTCATAAGTTCCCCACCTTGGGCAATCAATTCCCGTATGCTGAATGTGTTCCCCATAATGGAAAGGAGAATGATGCCCCCAAGCATGCTTAAGCCTCCAAGCACAGTAATCAGCAGGGATTTCTGCGCCCCATAACGTGAACGCTCCCTCTCATTCCAATATCCTATCAATAGAAAAGATGATAAACTCGTGAATTCCCAAAACGAATAAAGGACAATTAGATTATCGGATAGGACGACACCAAGCATCGCTCCCATGAAAAGCAAAAGGAAGACGTAAAATTGGTTCAGCTTTTCCTTCTCCTTCGATAAATAGAAAATTGAATACAGAACGACGAGTGAACCGATACCTGTAATGAGCAAGGCAAACAAAAGCCCTAGTCCATCCACATAGAAATCAACATCAATTCCGAGAGAAGGGATCCATGTTGCGCTTTCAATAATGATATCTCCTTGTTTGGTCAAGGAAATGAACCTTGAAAAATAGGTGAAAAGGAGAATCGGTAAAATCAATACAAACCATCCTGTATGTATTTGTCGAAATAGTTTGTACAATATTGGTACAATAATTGCTAATAGAAACGGTGACAATACCGCCCAATGAAGTAAAGACATAAACTCCCCCCTTTTTTTAAAAACGAAGTCAGTCGTCTTATTATGCTTTTTTCGCGTAATCCTAGACGTTAGGAAATCTTCGTTGAATATGTATTTTTTTATTGAATGCTTGCCTCGCTTAAAAGTATAACGCAATTTATGTGGGTTTGCATGGCTTTAAAAACGGTCAAGGCCAACTTGAATGATGTTTTATATATAGGTAGAAAAGGAGGGGGAACGGTACTGAAAAATTTATAAAAAAAAGTTTTTCAAGGGTGAATCAGCAGTGTATCCATTGTGAAATCATGGATTATCTTGCATAATATAGGATAAAAGACGCATGGGTGGAGAAATCATGAAAAACACATATTTACTTAGCTATTTACCAATCATTTCAATCCTATTATTCGGCCTCTCCTTTGCCATTTATGGGGAAATGCAAATGCTCAAGTTATTTGGGAATTTGGGAATCTACCAAGGGATGCTGGAGTTTTTTTCTGAAACCGGCATCAAGCTGGCGCTGCTGATCGTATTGCTCCTATTATTCTTCATGGTTTTTGCTGCATTGAAGCTGATCTCCGATACGATATTGGAGCTGTCGTTATTATTCTTTTCCAAGGATTCGGAGGGTAAAGCCCTGAATAGTGCAAGAAAGGGGTCTGTCATATATGTGATTGGCGGTGCCTGTTCATTATTCAGTGTTCAATTCATCATCGGGCTTGGGGCGATCTTTATCGCAACGAATGTCGCGGCTTTAATTTATTTTGTCAACAAGTTAAGCCCGAGCCTGAATTTGTCGAGGCTAGTGGGATTGGTTTTCTTTCCAATCTTCGTTTGGATGGCACTGATTTCAATAGTCGCTTATGCGGGATTGAAGCTTTATAACAGCGTCATTGCAAGTCTTCCCATATAGCAAAAAGAAGGTTCCATCATCGGCACCTTACAGACTGTGGATAAACTTGATAATCATTGAGTGTGCCTACAGTTTGTTCTAAAACAAATACAAAGTTGATTGGAACGGAAGGTACGAGACTCCTGCGGGAAAAGCGGGTCCAGGGGAGACCCCGCAGGTGCAAAGAGCGCCGAGGGGGCTCCCGGACCGCCCGCGGAAAGCGAGTGCCTGGAGTGAAATTCAACGTAATTTTACAAACCCTGAAAAACATCCCTTGTTATTTTCATCCCATATGGAATAGTAAAAAATCATAGTAATAATTCCATGATCAAATCGTGTTAGGGATTGGGACCATTCCGAACCTCATTTTATTGACAAACTAAGAAGGTGCCATTGCGGCACCTTCTTTTTTCACTCGGCAGTCTGGCTGATATCTTTCCAAATCAATACATGGGGTGCATGTGAATAAATGGATTGTAGATTGGATGGCTTGTCCCTTCCAATCCAAACTCCTGTTGTATAGTTTGCTGTCAGCCCGACAAACCACATGTCTTTCACATTATTGGTCGTACCGGTTTTACCCCCGACATAATCTGTAGGAAAGTAGGCTTTGCGGGCTGTCCCGGAAAGGGTCGTTTCATGGAGCAGCTGCCGCATCTTGGCTACGGTGCCCTTGTTCCATATCTCCTTGGAGCGGTCTTTCCATTTATAAAGGACTTTACCTTCTTGATCGGTGACTTTAGTAATGGCACGCGCTGGCTGATAGTTTCCGTCATGGAAGGAAGTATAGGCATTTGTGAGTTCAAGGGGACTCATGCCATATTCGAATCCGCCTATGGCCAAACTCGTATGGTGGTCTTTTTTACTGACCTTTTTAAAGTCGAAAGCATCCAGGTACTTGAAACTCGTTTCCACCCCCGTCTTTTCAAAAAGTCTTATGGCGGGTGTGTTATAGGACTGAGCGAAGGCGGTTCTTAGTGTGACCATCCCGTAGCTGCGGCCGCTATAATTCTTTGGACAATAGCTATTGCTGCAATAGCTTGCTCCGCTAACGAGCTGATTGATGTCAGCATCCGTTTCTTCTAAATAGGGAGCATAATCGAGAAGCGGCTTAATGGCTGACCCTGGCTGCCTATAGCTTTGGTATGCCCGATTGAAAGAATTTTTTTTATAATCCTTTCCCCCAATCAAAGAGACAAGCTCGTGCGTATGATGCTGTATAACCACTAAAGCTCCCTCGATATCATTGACACCGATTTTTGATTGTACAGCAGTCTTTGACTGTGTTTGCAGTTTAGTATCGAGTGCGGTATGGATGGTTACACCGGAATTCAAAAGCTTTTTGACCTTTTTATCCAGCTTAGCTTCCGCTTTATTGCGTATAGCGACATCAGTGCTTTGCAGAGATTTGCCGAGACCCTCGGAGGATGCCACCAGGTTTTTCAATTCCTGATGAACATATGTCACGTAATCGCGATATAAGTCGACCGGGGTGGACAAGTCTAATTTAATCGTACTTTTGATAAGCTTTTCGTACTCGGCCTGATCTAAAGCACCATTGGCAACCATTTGTTCCAGTAATCTCTCCTGACGCTTTTTCGTCGCATCGAAATGTTCAAGGGGATTATATTTTTCCGGATTATTAGGGATTGCGGCAAGGAAAGCAAGTTCCGCCTTGGTTAACTCTCCAGTCGGTTTACTGAAATAATATTGGGAAGCAGCTTCGATTCCATAAGCTCCATTACTGAAATATTTGGCATTCAAATACAGCTCCATGATTTCCGGTTTTGATTTTTTTCGCTCTATCTGATAGGCATAAATGAGTTCACTGAGTTTTCGGTTATATGTCCTATCATGTGATAGATAAACATTCCTGGCCAGTTGCTGGGTAATGGTACTGCCGCCTTGTTCGATTGTTTTATTTTGTGAATTGATAAGAAGCGCCCTGCTTATGCCGGAAAGGTCGACTCCTGCATGATCATGAAATTTCTGGTCCTCTGTAACGATGAACAGGTTTTCCAGGAAAAGGGGGATGTCTTCAAGTTTTAAGTAAGTCCGTTTCTCACCTGTGGAAATTTCACTGATGACCTTTCCATTTGCCGCCTTTATGTAACTATTCTGAGCCAGTTCTATCGATTCAACCGGAATTCGCTCGTCGAGTACATGATAGGGAGGTTGCGCTAAGGACCACTCCTGATAGGAAAGGAAAATGAAAAGGATCAAGACGGGAACTAAGAGGGAAATCGTGATATAACCAAGATACGTGCGCATAGTTCAACTTCCTAACTAATATATTTTTAGTATGTATGTCCTTGGAATGAAGGGATGAAAAAATGGTACTTTTGGTTCATTCATCCATCATAATCCAAAAAAGGTAGACAATAAAGAGTTTTGGGTAAATTAGGTATGACGGCAGGAGCGGTATCCGAATGGTGTGTTGCGATCCAAAGAAATAACTTTCTAAATCTTCTGTTATAATAATCTCGTGAGAAAAAAACATGTTTGTTTAATGTCAGGAATATGAAGGGGGTCATAAAAATGGAGGAACAACAGCAATATGTATTCATTGATTTTGAATTTACGATGCCGGAAGGAAAAGCCAATCCAAAGGGGTTTTATCCGGAAATCATTGAGGTTGGTTTAGTCACTGTCATTAATGGGACCATTGAGGAACAATTCTCATCTTTTGTTAACCCATTGAAATTTCCAGTTTTAACGGGAAGATGCAAGAAGTTCTTGAACATTACCCAGGATCAGGTGGACCGGGGGATTTCATTTGAAGAACTGGTTGTGTTATTGAAGAAAATAGATGAGCAGCACCCGACGACGATTGTTACGTGGGGAAATATGGACATGAAGGTGCTTCGACAGAATTGTCAGAAAGCAGGATTGGATTTCCCTTTTTCAGGGAAAGAAAATGATCTTTGCCTGGAGTATAAACGCTTTTTCGGGGATCAAAATCAAACCGGACTTTGGAAAGCTGTACAGGCCTATGGCAAAGAAGGGACAGGCAAGCATCACAGGGCGCTGGATGATGCGATTACGACATATAATATCTTTAAGTTAGTGGAGAAGGATAAAAGTTATATGAAAAATCATGAACCGACGACAATTGGCGACCGCATTGATTTATCAAAGGTATTGAATCATTTAGCGTTATAAAAGCCAAATCATATACTACTGATTTGGCTTTTATCATGCTTTATTTGAAATAATCCGCCGCTAGATCTTCAAGCAACTGTAAGCTTTTATCATTCCACTCTGTTTGGGCTTCGCTTAAAGTGCCTTTCATTTTCTCAACAGCTTCTCTTAAGGATTCCTTATACTCAGGAATCTCCCCATCGAAAGTCCTTACCATATTCTTTGGTACATTGGTTTGCTCCCGGAATGCAAGAGCACGCCGCTGATGGAACATGGACACTTCCGTTTGCTTCGGGTTATGAAGATCTCCCTGCATGGGATGCTTCAAGACAGCCAACACTTTAACAAGATATGCAGCAGGTCTGATATCGGTGACTTCCCCGATGTATTTTCCAGTTTTATATATGGCGGTAACCTTATCGCCGATTTTAAAATCCTGTTCTGACATTTCCCTACCACCTTTCTTTTAACTTCCTTCATGATACATAAGAACAACGATTTTTCACAGCGAATTTCTTCAATTTCGTAAAGATGCTTTTTTTATGAAAATCGTGTAAAGTGTACAAATGAAGATGAAAAATGGTGTTTCATGCCATTTTATTTTAAAAAGAAAGAGGTTATGTACAATGACAAACTTTCCACAATTAACAAGTGAAGTTTTGGAAAATGAAAAAGCGGTCATCATGCAAACGACGATGGGCGATATTAAAATTAAATTATTCCCTGAACTGGCTCCGAAGACAGTGGAAAATTTCCTGACACATGCTGAAAACGGCTATTACGAAGGAATCATCTTCCACCGTGTCATCAAGGACTTCATGCTTCAAGGCGGAGATCCGACAGGGACTGGAATGGGTGGTGAAAGTATTTGGGGAGCTACATTTGAGGACGAGTTCTCCATGCAATTATTCAATTTGCGCGGAGCCCTTTCCATGGCTAATGCAGGCCCGGGAACAAACGGCAGCCAATTCTTCGTCGTACAAGCCCCGCATGTGGACAGCAGGATGGGTGAGCAAATGAAGCAAGCCGGTTATCCGGAAGAAATCATCAGTGCTTATATGGAACAAGGAGGCACACCGTGGCTGGATCATAAACACTCTGTTTTTGGACAAGTGGTCGAAGGCATGGACGTTGTTGATTCGATTGCTAACGTAGAGACAGTTGCGGGCGATAAGCCAGCAGTGGATGTAGTCATTAAAGGGATCGCCATTTTATAAATAAAAGCGAAGCGAGGGGCTCAGTGCCTCTCTTTTTTTTAGGTTTTAGTGGATTAGGCCCACTAGTGGATTGTTCTGGTAATTGATATAATGAGAGAATGCAGTTTAATTCCCTATCAGGAAGGATGTAGCGGATGGACTTTCTCAATCATGCTTTACTAGGTTTGTTTCTTTACTTTCCGGAAGACAAGACTGAATATATTTCGGCTGGTATAACTTGCTTCATTTTTCTAGTGGCAGCCGTTTTTACGATGAGGGCTATTATTAGATATTCAAAGAAGGAAGAATTGAAAACGAAGCAATTCGAAGATGAGGTCACCAGAAGGAACCAGCGTATAAAGGATGATACTCTTTCTTGATCCCGGAAGATGCCTGCATCTCGAGCCCCGTTTTTTGATATTGATTATCTGAATATGAATGGTATTATGTTTTGTTAGAAGGTAGTAAAGAATTAAATGTTCCCTTCTCAGCATAAGCATTTTATACTATAAGCATAGAGATAGAAATTTTGGGGGCGTAAATGGTTATGCAAATCGTAGCTAAAAGAATGATTGCGGCAGATACGGTCAAGGATTTTTTCATTCAGCACTGGGAGACGACTCAAGTCGTTTTTTCAAGAGGCTTGTTTCATTATGCGGAACTTGAGGGTTTTGGGGTGATGGACGAGAATGAAAAAATCACGGGGTTGGGAACATACAAATTATCCGACCATGTATGTCAGATCATCTCTTTGAACAGTGAGCATGAGAATCAAGGTGTGGGCTCGTCATTGCTTTATGTGATGGAAAATATCGCTAAGGAAAAAAATTGCCATACTATTAAAGCGATTACAACGAATGATAATCTACAGGCGTTGAAGTTTTTTCAAAAGCGTGGTTATGTCATTTCGGAAATCATAAAAAATGCCGTGGAAGAATCACGGAAAATCAAGCCGGAAATACCATTTTACAGTTTTGATGGAATTCCGATCCGAGACGAGATAATACTGGAGAAATGCATATAATAAGGTGAAATTCACCTGGATATTGAATAGGGGGAATGGTTATGTTTAAGAAAATGGCGGCTGATGCCCTTGGTCTTAGTGATATTGGAAGTGTTATTAGTCCTGCAGATTATGACAAGGTGGATGCAGATGACTATATCATGCATGAAGATGGGGAAAAAATTTATTTCCTGATTAAATCGAAAACCGATGAGTACTGTTTCACGAATCAAGCGTTCATACATTTGGACGGCACAAGTGCCATTAGCAAAAAGCGTACACTTACAAGATATAGCTACAGCCAGTATACTATTTCCAATGCCACGCTTGAAACCGCAGGGACAGTGGATTTGGATGCGGAAATTAAATTTTCGATCGGTGCAAAGACTTTCTCCATTGATGTCCATAAGAAATTCATTGAAGAATTAAAAGACTTGTTCAAATCACTCGTGAAAATATCGGAAATTTGCCATGAGAATGAGTTTGCCCTTCAATATGCCCAGCAAAGCGTAAACCTTGCTTCTTCCACTTTGAACCAGGTACGCACTGATGGAAGCCAAATGGCTGCAAGTTTCAAGGAAATTAATTCCGCCGCTTTCGAATGGTTGATGGACAGCCGGAAAAAGTACCATGTGAAAGATTTTGGCTTTGTTTTTGAAAAATATATCAATAATTAAAAAAGGAGGCGAACACACATGATGTGTCCGCCTTCTTTTTTAATTGTTCAAATCACTTAATCCAGGGCTATGTTCATTTGGCATATCCGGCATTTCAGGGACCGGGAATCCTTTTGGAGGCTCGGTAACAGCAAGGTTTCCGCCATTTCGGCTCGGTGTCTCCCCTTGGAAAATCTCGCCGATTCGAGTTTGATCCATCCTGAAATTGAATTGGGCATTATGGTAGCCTAAATCCACATATTTGCGGCATTCAGGATATTTGTTCAAATCATAATTAGGTACAGGGAAGATTTTTCCCCAGTCGACCCCAAGCGTTTCCAATGCCTTGGCAAATGCATTTTGATGGGCATTGTCGCGAACCATTAAAAATGCCAGTGTTTCGCGCATTGATTTATTGGAACTCATTTCATAAATCCTGGACTTTTGCAGGACTCCCGTGGATTCAAGAATGACATTGTTCAAAAGGTTCGCCACAAGATTGCCGTGATCATAAACCCATGATCCGTTCCATGGATTGCCGCCAGCATCAACGGGCAGGGATGCTTTCGCACCGATGATGAAATGGTGGGGGTTTGCACCGCCTTTGATGACTTCATCCAATGGGGCGCCATCGATAGCGACATCTCCAGGCATATCCCCGCCAGCACCATTCAGCAGCTGATTGATGGTTGATTGGACAAGTTCAACGTGGCTCAGTTCCTCCAAGAAAACTCCGCGGATTAAATCGCGATATTGTTTAGCCTTGCCGCGGAAGTTGGCGCTTTGGAAAGAATACTGCATCATCGTCCGCATTTCACCGAATTGCCCTCCAAGCGTTTCCTGAAGCACTTTTGCTGCATTTGGATCAGGTTTATCGGGAACGATCATATTGATTAGGTCTTCTTTATAGAAATACAAATGAAAGTCCTCCTTAAATTAATTTCTAAGTTAGCTTCTGTTATCTGAATTAAATTATTCCTAAGGTAAAAAGTACCTTTATGGAATGTCGGGAAGAGAGAAATACTAGAGGGAAGAACGATTTTGAAAGGATGTTGCACATGCTATCCAATCAGCAGCTAAAAGAATTTCAACAGCAATTGCAGCAAACGAAACAAGAGTTGGAAGAGCGATTAAGTGATTCAGGCAACCACGATTTAAGAAGAAGCCTGGAGGATTCGACTGGTGAGTTATCGAGTTACGATAATCATCCCGGTGATGAAGGAACCGAGTTATATGAACGGGAAAAGGATTTGGCCCTTTCCGAGCATGATCGGGATGAAATAAGGGATATTGAACGGGCTCTTTCTGCCATCGAGGCAGGTGAGTATGGAAAGTGCCAGGTTTGTTCAAAGGAAATACCTCTTGAACGTTTAAAAGCAATCCCTACAACGACTTATTGTGTCGAGCATACCCCATCACAGGAAACTTCGGGCAATCGGCCGGTCGAAGAGGAAGTGTTGGGACCGCCGTTTGGCAGGTTTGATTTTGACGACCGGCATGAATCGGTTGCATACGATGCGGAAGATTCTTGGCAGGATGTTGCCAGTTATGGAACATCTGAATCGCCTTCCGATTTTATAAATCCGCCAAACGATTACGAAGATATGTATGTCGAGTCCGAAGAAAATGTCGGGTATGTCGAAAATTATGAAAATTTCGTTGGTGTGGATATATACGGTAAAGAGATAACGGTTTATCCGAACTCCCAATATGAAGAATTGAAGGAAGAACTTTTTGAAGAAGATATTCAAACCTCGTTTGGGGATTTGCCTCGATATGAGCATGACCCTTATGTCGATGAAGAAAAAGATTGAAAAAGAAGAACCAGGATTCTAAGCCTGGTTCTTCTTTTGTTTAAGAAAAAGCCAATTTCAAACGGTTTAGCCCTTCCATCAGGACGCTGCGCGAACAACCGAGGTTCATTCGGACGAAACCTTCTCCGCCAGGTCCGTATTTAGAACCAGGCTCCAGCGCAAGCTTCCCTTTATGGATCAGTCGATCCTTAATTTCCTTGTCGTTCAATCCAAGGTCACGGCAGTCAATCCATAAAAGGTAAGAGGCTTCCGGATGCATGACATGCAGTGAAGGAATTTCGGCTGCAATGAATTTCTCAGCCACTTTTATATTCTCCTCAATGTAGCCAATCATGTCTTCAAGCCATTCCAAGCCCTCCCGATACGCGGCTTCCATTGCTGTTAAGGCAAAGATGTTAAGACCATGGAAGGCCAGTTTCGTTTGCGCCTTTTGCAATTGCTTCTGCAATCTTTCATTACTGGCGATCAGGAATGAAGCCTGAAGGCCGGCAATATTGAATGTTTTGCTTGGCGCCATCAATGTAACGGTCATATCCGCTAATTTTTCTGAAAGCGAGCCGATCGGATAATGCCTGGATGTTGTATGGAATAAGTCAGCATGTATCTCATCACTGACGATGACTACATCATATTTTTCACATAGATCCCCGATCCGTAAGAGTTCGTCCTTTGTCCAAACGCGTCCACCAGGGTTATGCGGACTGCAAAAAAGGAATAGTTTCACTCCGCTTTTCAGCTTGTCCTCAAAATCGGTGAAATCAATCTCAAAGCGGTCCTTTTCTATGATAAGGGGGCTATTGACCACTTCCCGGTCATTATTTTTGATCATATCAAAAAATGGGGTATAGACGGGAGATTGTAACAGTATTTTATCCCCCGGGTTCGTGAATGCTTGGATCGTTGTACCGATTGCGGAAACGACGCCGGAGCTGAATGAAATCCACTTCTTATCGATTTGCCAGGAGTGCCGGTCTTTAAGCCAGCTTTGAATTTCAGTGAAAACCGTTTCAGAAGGGACGGTATAGCCGAAAATTGGATGATTCAAGCGTTCCATCAATGCCTTTTGAATGCCCTCAGGAGATGGGAAGTCCATATCGGCAACCCACATTGGCAGAACATCCTCGCGCCCATATAAGGATGTGAGGAAGTTTTTATCCCATTTTGCAGACCCTGAATTTTCCCTGTTGATTTGTTCTTCAAAAATTGACTTGTTCAAAATATCCACCACCGAATAAAAATTTGTCGTCTTCGCGAAAAGCCTGTTGTTATGATACTATGATATCATGTTCTTTGAAAATATTGAGCAGGTGATAAATTAGATGGATACACAGCAAATGAATTTAGCGTTGGTTGCCGTTTTGCAAGAATGGGACCCTTTCGAGATAGGTTGGGATCTATATGAGCCGGAAATTGCAGATACGGTCGTAGCAATCCGGGATATAGATGACCCGGAGGAACTGGCGGAAAAAATAAAATCCATTTACGAGTTCGCGTTCGATGAATCCATTCAGATGGAAAAGTGCCTGGACGTTGCACGAAAGCTGCTCATCATAAAAAATGATGCCAGCTGTTCGATATAAAGGTGAAAAAAGGTGTACCCGAAAATCAGGGGCACCTTTTTTACGTTGTTTTTTTGCTCTATACTCATAGTATGAGCAGTTGAATCGTGAGATTGTGCGATTAACTCGTGAGTTTACGTTGGGGCGGCTACTCCAATAAACCTCTTAATTAATTGATACAATTCTTCCGGTTTCTCCTCTGGAAGAAGGTGCCCGGAATCCTCAATGACAACAAGCTCGGAATTAGGCAGGTCTTCATGGAGCCTTTCGCCGATACTCAATGGCACAACTCGATCATGTCTTCCCCAAATAAGCAGGCATGGTGTATGAATATCACTAAGGTCCTCCTTCAACAAATCGATTTCCTTATCACGAAGCATCCTCCCCAATGCCCGGAAAATATCATGCTTCTTTATGAATGGTCCTAGATATCCCTGCCGCATTTCATCGTCAATCATGGCCGGGTCATGGACGACATTTTTCAAGTTCTTTTCGATACCTGATTTTTGCAGATACCGTTTTATCCCGTATGAAAAGAAAGGCAGGTAACTGACCATCTTCATTTTTTCCGAATAGCCGGGCTGATAGCCTGAACCGGCAAGCAGAATGGCATGGTCGACAAGATCAGGATATGATTTGATGAGCTGCAGGGAAATCTGCCCGCCCATGGAGTGGCCGATGATACTGAATTTATTGATGGCCTTTCCCTCCAAGAATAGAACGACGGATTTAGCGATGTTTCGGAATGAATATGTATATCGATAATCTTTTCCGCTTTGCCCGAATGGCGGGAGGTCTATTGAGATCACATTGTATTCCTTGATTAAATAGGGGACTAATTTACGGAAACTGAAGCTCGATGACAAAAATCCGTGAAGCAGGACAAGGGTGGGGAGAGAATCATTGATTCGGTCATATTCAAAATAGATTTCGATATTACCTACCCGTTCGACACCTTTGATTGTATGACTTTCCATAAAAGCTCCTCCTCCGTTATTGGTCAATCATAAAAAACCATGTTACCCTGAATATTCCAAAAAAGGTCCTTTAATACTGTTGCATAACAGTAATTGTAATAATAACGATGAAAAAACACAATTACTATAACAGGTCACCAACCAATTTTGATATAATAGTGTAAGTTTATCCTGACAGCATAGGACTTATTAAATTATATTGTATAGGTTTTAAAAAAAAGTCTAATAAGGTAATTCGTGAGACTATCTGCCAGCCAAACCATCACAGCTAAATTAGTGAATTCCAAAAGGGGGGTTTTCCAATGCACTTGAATGAAGAGGAATTGGAAGTCTTGAGAATCATTGAAAATAACAGCCGGATTGATCTGAAGGATTTGGCTAAAATGACCGATCAATCAGAATCGGACATTGAAATAACGTTGAAGAAATTAGAAGATATGCGGGTCATTGTACGTTACTTAACGGTCATTAACTGGGCTAAAGTGGATGAATACCATGGTGTCACAGCGATGATCGATGTAAAGGTCACTCCTAAACGCGGCGTCGGTTTCGATGATGTTGCAAAAAGGATTTACAAATTCAAAGAAGTCGAGTCCGTTTATTTAATGTCTGGGGCTTATGATCTTTCAGTCATTGTCGAAGGACGTTCGATGAACGAAGTGGCAAGCTTTGTTTCGGAAAAACTTTCGACACTGGATTCCGTCATTTCTACGACGACTCACTTCATAATGAAAAAATACAAGCATGATGGCACCATTTTTGATCAAACTGAAGAAGATAAGCGGATAGTGGTGTCACCATGATTAAAACGAGTTATGTTTCAAAAACGATTGCAGAGCTTAAACCATCAGGCATCCGCCGCTTTTTCGACTTGGCAGCCAATTTGGAAGGGGTCGTCTCGCTTGGTGTGGGTGAACCGGATTTCGTTACATCATGGGCAGTAAGGGAAGCGGCGATCAACTCCCTGGAGGAAGGATATACCTCATATACGGCCAATGCCGGATTATTTGAATTAAGGTCGGAAATCAGCCGGTATATGGAGAAGCAGTTCCATGTTTCGTATAGACCGGACGATCAAATCATTGTCACGGTCGGAGCAAGCCAGGCCCTCGATATTGCCCTGAGGACCATCTTGAATCCAGGTGAAGAAGTCATTGTCGTCGAACCTTGTTTCGTCGCCTATGCACCGCTTGTGACCATGGCAGGGGGAATACCGGTCACGGTCCAAACATCCAAGGAAGAAGACTTTAAGTTGACTCCCCAACAACTCGAAGCGGCGATCACGCCTAAAACGAAGGCCGTTTTAATCTGTTCACCGAATAATCCGACGGGAACCCAGCTTGGGCAGGAAGAATTAGTGATGCTTGCTGACATCGTTAAAAAGCATGACTTGCTGGTGATTTCCGATGAAATCTATGCCGAACTTGCTTATGATGAGGAATTCACTTCTTTTGCTGCCGTTGACGGCATGCTTGAGCGGACAATTGTCATCAATGGGTTTTCGAAAGGATTTGCGATGACTGGTTGGCGTCTTGGGTTCGTTTGTGCACCTAAGGAAATTTCCGAAGCGATGCTTAAGCTTCACCAATATGCGATGATGTGCGCGCCGACCGTTGCGCAGCATGCTGCATTGGAAGCGTTAAAGAGCGGAATGCAGGATGTGGAAGAAATGCGTCGGAGTTACCGGAGAAGACGAAATTATATCGTGAAATCATTTAACGATATGGGTCTGGATTGCCATAATCCCGGCGGGGCTTTTTATGCTTTTCCATCAATCGAGAAAACGGGGATGACTTCGATGGAATTTGCTGAAAAACTTCTGACGGAAGAACTTGTTGCCGTTGTACCGGGAGATGTGTTCGGGGAAAGCGGTGAAGGTCATATCCGCTGTTCTTATGCATCCTCCATGGAACAGCTTCAAGAGGCGCTTAGAAGAATGGAACGTTTCATGAAGAATCATTGCCAATAAAAGCAAAAAAATAGGGATCCGGCCTTTAGCAGCCGGATCCCTTTCCATAGGGGGAATTAGAAAAAAGAGTTAATCTAATGGATTAACATAGAAAGTGTTAATCATAGTATATCCAGTACCTAGAAAAAAAATACACATACTACGACCCATTTTTTAAATTAAGCTTGTGTATTATATAAAGTATGCATAACTTTCAGAATTTGTTCTTCGCTAAAGTCCTTAGCTGTTCTTAGAATGAGCTCCGCTTTTTTGGTTCCGATTTCTTCAATCAATTTTTTTATTTCCTCGTCGATACCAGCGGCGTTACCGGCCTGGGCATCCTTCAGGAATTCTGAAGCCGGTATGTCAAGAACGGTGGAAAGCCGTAAAATGGTTTGTGTATCAGGAACCGATTCACCCGATTCATACTTTTCGATTTTCTTCGTGCCGATTCGTAATTTCAAAGCCAGTTCCTGTTGAGTGAGGTTATTATCTTCTCGGTATTGCCGGATATTCTTCGCGATATTTGACATGGTCAGACACTCCTTTTTCAGGAAATATATTTTTATTATGTAATTATTTTACCATATTATTACTTAAGGGAAGTAACGGAATATGTAGGTTTTGTGAAAAAATGCCGCATCGAGAAATCTCGAAACGGCACGTTGAATGTTAAATGAGATTAGTTGACTTAAGGAAAACGAGTATGATCATGATCGGCACGATGTAGCGAATCAGGAAGTACCAAAGTTTAAAAAGTGATCGGCCGGGATCAGCGCCAGTTTCGAATTCCTTTTGTACCTCGAGCCTTTTCATTTGATAGCCGATGAAAAGGGATATGAACAAGGCGCCGACTGGCAGCGCGATATTGCTTGTCAGATAATCAGCGAAATCGAATATGGATAAATTGAAAATCTTCACATCCGAAAGCACCCCAAAGGATAATGCGCTTGGAATCCCAATCAGGAAAACGGTGATACCAGCTATCCAAGAAGCCTTCTTCCGTTTTGCGGCATCACCCTTGATCATGGCTGCAACGACGATTTCGAGAATGGAGAATGCCGTCGTAAGGGTGGCAAATAATAATAATATGAAGAAAATGAACATGAAGATCCCGCCAAGCGCCATTTCATTGAAGACGGCAGGCAACACGACAAATACCAGTCCAGGACCGCTTGAAGGGCTGAAACCCAGTGCGAAAACAGCCGGGAAGATGACCAAACCTGCCAGCAAGGAAATGAAGATATTCAGTCCAACTACCGAAAGTGCCGATTTTGTAATATCTTCTTTTTTACTTAGATAGGATGCGTAGGTTACCATCACGGAAACACCTACACTCAGTGCAAAGAAGGATTGGCCCAATGCCAATAGGATCGTTTCCCCTGTTAATGCGGAAAAGTCCGGTTTCAAGAAGAATTTAACACCTTCCATCGCTCCATCCAGAGTCAATGATCGGATAAGAAGAATGATGAAAAGTATGAACAATGAAGGCATCATATATTTATTCGCCTTTTCAATTCCCTTGGAAACGCCTCCTTGCACGACCCAAATGGTAAAGACCATGAATAATAACTGAGCGATGACCGTTTCATAAGGATTACTGATTATCGTATTGAAGAAGTTCCCATATTCTTCTTGCGTCAAGTTTGAGAGGGAACCTGTAAAGCTTCTTGCTAAATAGGAGATGATCCAGCCTCCAACAACACTGAAGAAGGAAAGAAGAATGATTGAAGCGACGACACCGCCATATCCAATCAATGCCCAAGGCTTTCCAGGGGCGATATTTTTATATGCGCTAATGGCATCTTTCTGTGCATTGCGGCCAATCGTGAATTCCGCTATTAATATCGGTGCCCCGATAAGCAGGGTGAATATAATGAAGAGCAGGAAGAAGACCCCTCCACCATTTTCCCCAGTCATATATGGGAGCTTCCAGATGGCGCCCAATCCAATAGCGGATCCCGCGGCTGCCAGGATGAACCCAAGTTTTGAAGTCCATTGATCTTGTTTTGACATGATGGAAAAACTCCTTTAGATGTAAAGATTATCTAGCTGTATATTATTTTTTTAAAACATTTTCTCATCTTACTATGATTATGGGGAATTGGATAGGTTTAATATTATAATCTTTAGAAAAATGAGTAAATATCTTAAGGGAAATAGAGGTTATTTGCAAATTTTTAGGTTAAGTTATATACAAAGATCTTATAATATTTATTATTTCCAAAAAACAAACATTTTTAATGAGTAAAATCCTAAAAAGTATGGTATACTTAACTTTGATTATTTTCCAATTATGTGATATAATTTTTTATTGCGTGAAAAGACGAAAAAATATATATAAAATAGGAGTGTTACCATGTCTGAAAAATTCGAAATTGGTGCGGTAGTTGCTGGTAAAGTTACTGGTATTCAACCATACGGTGCATTTGTTGCTCTAGATGAATCAACTCAAGGTTTAGTTCATATTTCTGAAATCACTCACGGCTTCGTTAAAGATATCAACGAACATTTAAAAGTGGGCGATGAAGTGAAAGTTAAAGTTCTTTCCATCGATTCAGCTGCTGGAAAAATCGGCTTATCGATCCGCGCTACAGAAGAAGCTCCTGAGCGTACTGAAGCTCCGAAAAAAGCTCCGAAAAAACGCCAAGCATCTGTTAAAGCGACATCTCACATCGAATCTACTGAAGGTTTCAACACATTGAAAGACAAACTTCAAGAGTGGATTGAACAATCTCAACGCGAAGACTTAATCAAAAAATAATATTTTAGAACCGGCAGATCCTACGATCAGCCGGTTTTTTTTGTCCAGGGGCATATGAATGAAATAAAGCCGGGTCATGTGTTTATCCATGGTCCGGCTTTCTTTTATAGAACATAACATTATCCATGGTCAAGATCTCAACGAGTCGGTTTGGTTTCAGGCTCCCTGGAAATTTCAGGACTTGGTTTAAAGAGGAGACCAAGATTAATGAGACCGGCAATTCCAACCAATCCATAAACGATACGGGCCATTCCAGCATCTTGCCCTCCGAAAATCGAAGCTACCAAGTCAAATTGGAAAAAACCTATTAATCCCCAGTTGATTGCCCCGATTATTGTAAGAACAAGTGCAATTCTTTGTATTCCACTCATTGTACAGCCTCCTTTTTTTGAAAAAATCAGTTCTTTACTTATCATGCTTTTTCATCATGTAAATATACATCCACTCAAAAGTTCCGGGCGGATATTTTGTATTTAAATGGAACATTGGTCATAATGAATAAAAGAAAAACTAGCACTTGGCTCTGTCGATAATTCAAAAACGGAGTCAATGTGGCATTAAAGGAGAGATACCATTGGAGAATTTCACATATAAAAATCCTACTAAAGTAATTTTCGGGAAAGGTCAGCTTGAAAGCTTAAAAACTGAAATTCCCGCCTATGGCGATAAAGTTTTACTTGTATACGGTGGAGGAAGCATAAAGAAAAATGGCTTATATGGAAAAGTGGTCAATGCCTTGAAAGAGATCGATGCAGAGGTGCACGAGCTTTCCGGAGTTGAACCGAATCCACGCATCTCAACAGTCCGGAAAGGTGTTGACCTTTGTAAAGAACATGGTATCGACTTTGTCCTTGCGGTTGGAGGAGGAAGCGTTATAGATGCTACAAAGGCCATCGTTGCTGGTGCTAAATATGAGGGGGACCCATGGGATCTTGTCATTAAGAAGGCCCCAGTCGAAGAGGCCCTTCCATTCGGAACGGTACTGACCTTAGCTGCAACAGGCTCTGAAGCGAATTCCGGATCTGTCATAACAAACTGGGAAACGAAAGAGAAATACGGATGGGGAAGTCCATTGGTATTCCCGCAATTCTCCATTTTGGATCCTGAAAATACTTTTTCAGTACCAAAAGACCAAACGGTATACGGAATGGTCGATATGATGTCACATGTGTTCGAAACGTACTTCCACCCGGAAACGCATGCACCTCTGCAAGACCGTTTTTGTGAATCGCTGTTATCGACGGTAATTGAAACGGCACCTAAACTATTGGAAGACCTGGAGGATTATGAGCATCGGGCCACTATCCTGTATGCCGGAAACCTGGCCTTGAATGGGTCGCTTGGGGTTGGTTACAGCGGTGATTGGGCTACGCATAACATTGAACATGCCGTTTCAGCTGTTTATGACATCCCGCATGCAGGAGGATTGGCCATCTTATTCCCAAATTGGATGAAGCATGTGCTCCATGAAAATGTAGCACGCTTTAAACAAGTTGCAGTCCGTGTATTCCATGTAGATCCGGAAGGTAAAACGGATGAGGAAGCGGCCCTTGAAGGCATTGAAAGACTTAGGTCATTTTGGAGCAGCTTAGGGGCGCCGACCAATCTTTCGGATTATGGCATCGATGACTCACAATTGGAAGTCATGGCTGATAAAGCGATGAGCAGAGGGGAATTTGGACGATTCAAAGTCCTTAACCGTGAAGATGTCCTTGCCATTTTACGGGCTTCATTATAAACAAGTGATATGATCCGCTCTCCCGCCTTCCCTGGTGGGAGATTGCTTTATATGTATAATTCGTTATTTACTTGATCGATTTCTTGATTATGAGAATTACATCAGATAAAGTGAAAGGGAAACTAAAGAATTCAAGGAGGAATTTGAATGGCCCATATTCGTTTCGATTATTCAAAAGCCCTGCCGTTTTTCGGGGAGCATGAGATTACCTATTTACAGGATGCTGTAAAAGTGGCACACCATTCCCTGCATGAGCAGACAGGGGCAGGCAATGAATATCTTGGCTGGCTTGATTTACCCGCCAATTATGATAAAGAAGAGTTCTCAAGAATCAAAAAAGCGGCCGCGAAAATAAAAGAAGACTCAGAAGTGCTGCTGGTTATCGGAATCGGTGGATCATATCTGGGAGCACGGGCAGCGGTTGAGATGCTTCAACATAGTTTTTATAACATTCTACCTTCGGATAAAAGGAAAGCACCGCAAATTTTATTTGTCGGTAATAATATAAGCTCTACATATATGCAGGACGTGATGGACCTATTGGAAAATAGGGATTTCTCGATCAACGTCATCTCTAAATCCGGTACGACCACGGAGCCTGCACTGGCCTTCAGGATTTTCAGGAAACTGCTTGAACAAAAATACGGCGTTGAAGAAGCTAAGAGCCGCATTTATGCTACGACTGATAAAGAGAAGGGCGCTTTAAAAACGGTAGCAACGGAGGAAGGTTTCCAAACTTTCGTCATTCCTGATGATGTTGGCGGACGTTACTCGGTCTTAACGGCTGTAGGGCTGCTTCCTATTGCTGTCAGCGGGGCGGATATCGATCAAATCATGGAGGGGGCCGAGCGTGCCAGGGTCGACTTCAGTTCTTCCGAGCTAGGTGAAAATCAGGCATACCAATATGCGGCGGTTCGGAATATCCTTTACAATAAAGGGAAAACGATTGAAATGCTGATTAACTATGAGCCTGGACTTCAATACTTCTCTGAGTGGTGGAAGCAATTATTTGGAGAAAGTGAAGGAAAAGATCAAAAAGGGATATTCCCTTCATCGGCTAACTTCTCGACTGACCTGCATTCATTAGGGCAGTATGTTCAGGAAGGACGGCGTGATCTTTTTGAAACAGTCATCAAAGTGGAAAAGGCCCGTCATGAGATCTTGATTGAAGAAGCGGCCAATGACTTGGACGGCCTGAATTACCTATCAGGTGAAACGGTGCAATTCGTGAATAATAAAGCGTTTGAGGGTACGCTGTTAGCCCATACGGACGGTGGCGTTCCCAACCTGATCGTAACGGTTCCTCAGTTGGATGCTTATACTTTTGGCTACCTTGTATATTTCTTCGAGAAAGCTTGTGCAATGAGCGGTTACTTACTGGGTGTAAATCCATTTGATCAGCCTGGAGTGGAAGCCTATAAGGTGAACATGTTTGCTCTTTTAGGCAAGCCGGGTTATGAAAAGAAAAAAGCGGAGCTCGAAAAGCGCTTATAATAAAGGGCATCAAGCTGGGATAACATCCGGCTTGATGCCTTTTTTTGTTGAAAGCCAAAGAGTGCCATCAGGGAAACGGCGAAAACTTCACAAAAGTGTAAGGATGGCTTGGAAGCAAAGTTCCTTATGCCTTTCGGGGGAACAATGGAGTCATTCCAGGTTTTTTTTTGGCGCTTTGGTTAAGCTAATAGAAAATTAGCGAAAGAGGTTTTATACAATGATTAAAATTTCTTCTCAGTTGGAAGGGAAAACATTCGGTTTGTTCGATCTGGAGACGAAGTTAAAACCGGAAGGATATGTGATAGGCGGAGGATGGGATTATGACCACGGGTCTTTTGATTATAAGATTGACGGCAGTGATGGCTACCAATTCTTACGGGTCCCTTTCAAGGCTGTTGATGGTTCACTCGATATGGATGGGGTAATGGTCGAACTTTTACAGCCGTTTCTGTTATCTCATAAGTATGAGGACGGGATTGATGATGAAGGAAATATCGGAAACCTCTCCGCTTCCTTCAATCAGTTTGCCGAGCCTGAAAATCCGGATGCCGAATTTCCGGAAAACTATATCTCATTAGGAAAAACGCTTGTCCGTGATTTGGAAAAGCTTTTATTACATTAATCCTCAATGATGAGCAGGGTGTCATCACGATGGATGATTACATCTCCGGGGGGCTTGATCAATGTCTTGCCTCCTGAAATGATGCCGACCAATAAAATGTCTTGATCGAATAGCTTAACGTTCAGCTGTTTGAACGTCAATTCCACCCAGTCATCCTGGATGGGCAGCTGTTTGAGGCTCAATCCATTCCGCTCATTTTGTTCTCTGGCTTCCGTTATGATCCCCTTCGATAAGCAATCCTGCATATATTCACTCGCGAATTTATTCGTTTCGACTATACCGTCCGCCCCAGCCCGTAAAGCATTTTCCTTTTGTTCATGCGTCAATATTTCCACAAGGCAATACACATGCGGATTCAGCCCTTTGACGGCCAGTAACGTCAATATCGAGAACATATCCGTTTGCAGCTCGTCTTGCTTAAGGTCAGCCGTAATAAGGACGCGTATGGCTTGTTTAATATTGGCTTTCTGCAAAACGGAATCCAATGTAGCTTTTCCTTGGATAAAGTGGATATTCGTTCTGGGAAGCGGGTGCTTTTGCAGTGTATCATCGATAAGGACAATGGATTGATGGTGTTTACGATCATGGATGTTTTGGATGATTCTTTTAGAACGGCCATTCCAGCCGACAATGATAATATGGCCGCCGCCGCCGAATACTTTCTTACCTGTTAGAAATTGCTGTTCATTGGATATGGAAATTTTAGCGATGTACGCAAAATAAGAGGTAATCAGGCCGGCGCCTGACAAAATGAGGACCATCCCAATGATTTTGCCAAGATTGGTCACTGGAGTGAAATCTCCATAACCGACCGTTGACATGGTCACGATTGCCCACCAGATGCCATCAAGTAAGGTGGGGAATCTTTCCGGCTCCACAATGTGGATCAAGACCCCGAATGAAAGTAAAAATAAGGCGATGATGGAAAGCAATCTGATGAAACGTGGAAATCTGGGAACGGTACTGATGTATGGACCGATTCGAATCATGTTTTTCACACCCTTTGAGCTGTTCCTTATAGTATGGTCAAAAAAGGCTTGGCTCATAAGGGTGCGGAAAGACAAACTTTGAATGATATATATCGGCATATTGCCTGATCGAATTACGGTAAATGATAAAAGCCCTCCGGAAGATGTCGGAAGGCTTCTAGTGCTGAGTCACGTATCCTGAATGGACTTCATGCTCGATGATTGATTATATGCCCGTTTCAGCTTCGGTATTCCTTGATCTTTTCTAAACCCTTCTCCGCACGTTGAAGTTATCACTGATGAGCAGCCAGTTTTGAGGGAAGGCTAAGCCGAGCTTCCAATAACTCATTCCCCTTAAGTTCAATTCTTTGAGTAAATCGAATTTTGCCTGAATCGATCTGGCATCTTCAAACCACACCTCATGCTGCCTATCCTCAATATCGGTATAATTGAAGTGCGGGGCCTGTGCGGTTTCATCATACTCGATGGCAACATCATTGTCCGCCGCAATCTGGATGGCCTGCTGCGGACTCACGGCCCTGGCAGTGGATCCCTGTACAAAAGGCAGGGTCCAATCATAGCCATATAGGTTTTGCCCCATCAGGATCTTGTTGGAAGGAATATCGGTGACGGCATATTCGAGGACATCCCGAACAGGTCCGATAGGTGACACTGCCATTGGGGGTCCGCCGCTATATCCCCACTCATATGTCATGATGATGACGAAGTCGACGATTTCACCATGTGCTTTATAGTCATGGGCCTCATACCAACGGCCTTTTTGCTCAGCACTTGTTTTAGGGGCCAGTGCCGTGGAAATGAACCATCCTTCCTTCTTGAAGCGATCCCTGGCTTTTCGAAGAAATTGATTATAGGCTTCTCTGTCGGCCGGCCGTAAATACTCAAAGTCAAAGTGGATATCCCGGAAACCATATTTCTTTGCCGTTGTAACGATATTGTTCAGGAACTTATTCTGAACGGAAGTATTCGTTAAGATGATTCGTCCGAGTTCATCGCTGAATTGGTCATTTTCCTGATTCGTGATCACCATCATCAGGACATTTTTATTTTCCCTGGCGATGGCAGGGAATTCATTGAGTAATGGCTCTTTTAAGGAGCCGTCTCGAAGCGCCTGGAAGCTGAAAGGGGCTAAGTAGGTTAAATAGGGCGCAGCTTCCCTGGCAGCCGTTTCAAGGGCCGGTGCAACCGTCGTACCCCTCGGCTCGACATAGCCGTTGAATTCGGCTGTCCTTTTCCTCCGAGCCGGAATATAGAGCCGGTATCCAACTGATAGGATTTGATTTTCAGAAATGCCATTTATATTTGCCAATTCTTGAACTGGGACATCAACCCTTTGGGAAATGGAATAAAGACTATCACCCGGTTGTACGAAATAATAACTGCCGACGATTGGAATGACAAGGGCCTGCCCCGAAACAAGATTATTTGGGTTAGGGATCTTATTTGATTCAACGAGCCTGTCAACGGTTACGCTGTACGTCTGGGCGATGCCATATAACGTCTGGCCTGGCCTAACCACATGTATTTGCAATTCTTTTCCCTCCTACTGAAAGTTTCCTAACAGTTTATGAGCATAAAAAGAAATTCATGATAAAGAGCTTAGGATTGAGGGAAACGCAATCAAAAAAATTCAATAAATTGGCAATAATAATTTAAGCTTAAAATGCTAATTAATATTAGTAGGAGGTGAAAACACATGGCAAACAACAATAACAGCAATCAACTTTTAGTATCTGGTGCAGAACAAGCTCTACAACAAATGAAGAATGAAATCGCTAGTGAATTTGGTGTAAACCTAGGTGCTGACACTACTTCTCGCGCTAACGGATCTGTTGGTGGGGAAATCACAAAACGTTTGGTTCAAATGGCTGAACAACAACTAGGCGGTTCAAACTTTTCTCGTTAATTAATTGAATAAATATGGATTTGAAAGAGAAGGAGCATCGCTTCTTCTCTTTCGCATTGTTCAGCCATGTGACTGCCAAGCTTTTAAAATCTTGAGTGCCTTTTCAGGGAAATCGGTCATGATGACGTCGACTCCCAACCCTGCCAGCCTGACGATGTCGGCTTCATCATTGGCGACCCAAGGCCGGATTTTATATCCAAGTTTTTTCGCTTTTTCTTTAACTGCTGGAGTCAGGCTGTTTTTATCTGGATGGAAACCCGATTCTTTTTTATCACGTAAGATTTCTTCGAAGTTTTCAGGAAGCCCCTCGAACAATAATGCCCTTTCAAGGTCTGGGGCAAGCATCTTCACTTTTTCAATGGATTGATGGTTGAAGGAAGAGAGGATCACCCGGTTTTCCATTCCATAATGACGAATTGAATCAATGATCTTCTGTTCAATTCCTTCATAAGCGAGTTTATCCGTTTTGATTTCGATATTCATCAATAAAGCATTTCCCTTAGCCCAGTCGAAAACGTCCATTAAAAAAGGAATCCGCTCCCCAAGGAATTCATTGGAAAATTTGCTCCCAGCATCAGCCGTTTTCAGATTTTGTGCCGAATGATCTTTTACATAACCAGTGAGGGTGGTCGTTCGATCAAGTGTTTCGTCATGGATGATGACCAATTCCCCGTCAGAACTGAGATGGACATCGAACTCGATCCCCTCGGCCCCGATTTCTGCCGCCTTTTGAAATGCTGCCATGGTATTTTCAGGATGCGTCCCCTTGGACCCCCTATGAGCGAAAATCAGTATGTTTTGCAAAATCATCACTTCCCCTTTAAACTTTATCTTGAACCCTATCATACATGTACGCTTGAATTGTTTCAGCAATGTTTAATAGACAATATTTTAAACAACGAGTAAAATACATATGATATTTCCATAAATAGGTGTTCGAAATATGAGGTGAATAAAATGAATATGTGGGAAATTTTTGTTGCAGTTATCCTTGGTCTTGTAGAAGGATTAACTGAATTTGCTCCTGTATCGTCTACAGGGCATATGATTATCGTTGATGATTTATGGCTGAATTCGAAAGAACTTTTCGGGAGTGAAGTGGCCAATGCCTTCAAGGTGGTCATTCAGCTTGGTTCGATACTCGCCGTTGTCGTGCTTTTCTGGGGGCGATTCATGGACTTGCTTGGTTTAAGGAAAATGAAAGACACATCCGCTGTGAACGGCCAAAAGCTTAACCTATTGCAGATCATTGTCGGATTGTTGCCGGCGGGCGTTTTAGGTCTATTATTCGAAGATTATATTGATGATCATTTATTTACGATGAAGACGGTTATCGTCGGGTTGTTCTTGGGCGCATTTTTGATGATTGCTGCAGATAAATTCCGTCCAAAGCTGACTGCAGAGACGGTTGACCAAATCACTTATAAACAAGCCTTCGGTGTAGGGTTAATCCAATGTTTGTCACTATGGCCGGGATTCTCGCGTTCAGGCTCGACCATTTCCGGTGGAGTACTTTTGGGTATGAGCTACCGGGCGGCTTCCGATTTCACGTTCATCATGGCCGTGCCGATCATGGCTGGTGCCAGTTTGTTGAAAATCGTGAAATACTGGGAAAGCTTCACACCTGAAGTTCTGCCGTTCTTTATTGCAGGTTTCATCAGTGCATTTATCTTTGCGTTATTCTGTATCCGCTTTTTCTTGATTTTAATCAATAAAGTTAAATTGACTCCTTTTGCCATTTACCGGATCGTCTTGGCGGTTGTGCTTCTATTCATTATTTGGTAATACGAAATGAAGCTTGAAAGAGGAATGGAACCACCCCGTTGATTCGGGGTGGTTTTTTTTGTGTGTCCGAAAACAAGCAGGATTCCCATAAAATTCATGACGAATGATATTCGGTTTTTAAAGTTTTTAATTCGTTATTATTGATTAAAATGCCAATAAATCTATTTATAATAAAAAAATATTCGGTTTTTAGTACAATTCCAGACATAATTAGTAAAAAAAATATAAATGTAATAAAGCTGCCTGAGCGTAATGATACCAACGTGTTTGGGTATTTTTTTTAATATTCAAATGATTACATAAACTATTTCTGTATAATTTATATGATATAATTTTAGTATAAATAAAGTACATGTGTACACCTGGGGAGGACAACATGGGAAATGACCAATTGAAGAAAACGATTGGCTTTTGGGTTGGAACATCTATTGTAGTTGGTACAGTTATCGGTTCTGGTATTTTCATGAGACCTGGTGACGTGCTTGAATTGAGCGGTAATTCAACCATGGCCTTGTTAGCTTGGCTGATAGGGGGTCTGATTACCCTTGCAAGCGGGTTGACGATTGCCGAAGTGAGTACACGGATTCCTAAAACGGGCGGCTTATATGTCTATATGGAAGAAGTGTACGGTAAAGCATGGGGATTCCTATGCGGCTGGGTTCAGACATTGGTATATGGACCTGCAGTCATGGGCGCACTCAGTTTATACTTCGGGTTATTAGTTGCAGGAATATTTAAGATCGCTTCAGGCTACTCTTTGGCGATTGGGATTCTTACGATTGTATTCATAGCAGGCATGAATCTGTTGGGGACAAAATACGGCGGTATCATCCAAACCTTATCGACCGTTGCCAAATTGATCCCCATCATTTTCATAGCGGTGTTCGGTATCGCACAAGGTGATATGCCTGTATTCAATATCAATAGTGAAAGTTCAATGAAAATCAGTATGGCCGGTGCGATTTTGGCCACGCTCTGGGCGTACGATGGCTGGATGAATGTCGGCTTCATGGCAGGGGAAATGAAAAACCCGCAGAAAACGCTGCCGCGGGCAATCATAACGGGATTGGTCGTGGTCATGGTCGCTTACTTGGCTGTGAATCTTGCCATGCTTCATGTATTGGGGGCGGAGGGAATCATAGCCCATGGTACGAATGCAGCGAATGTTGCAGCAACGATGCTATTCGGTGAATTGGGCGGGAAATTGATATCAATCGGAATTGCGATTTCAATCTTCGGTTGCTTGAACGGAAAGCTTTTGACCTTTCCGCGCATTACCTTGGCGATGGCGACTGATAAAATGATGCCAGGCCATAAACAAATCGGAAAGATATCGCCCAAGTTCAAAACGCCTATAAATGCGACGGTATTGCAAGTGATCATTGCAATCATCATGATGGTTGCAACAGACCCTGACAAACTTACCAATATGGCTGTATTCTCTGTCTTCTGTTTTTATGGATTAGCCTTCTATGCGGTCTTCATATTGCGCAGAAAAGATCCGGATGCGAAAACTTATAAAGTGCCGTTTTACCCAATCATCCCCATCGTGGCGATTGCTGGTGCAATATACATTGTTTTAAGCACATTAATCCAAACACCTTTAAATGCCCTGTACTCGGTGATCATCCTCATTATCGGTATGCCAGTGTACTGGCTCCTTAAAAAAAGTGAGCAGGATGGTAAACGTTCATATTAAATCAAACCCTTCACTGAGTACAGTGAAGGGTTTGATTTTGTCCAGAAAAGGGGGGACGGAAAGGTCTCATCTCAAACCATGTTTACGATTAGGTTATCCTTAATGGTTTTTTCCTGTAACCCTTATTGGATTGAAGAAATTTGCGACACTCCTGCCGAATAACTGGCTTGCCGAAACCCCACAGGCGCTTGCTTTGATTCGGCTTGACAGACAGTCGGCGGAATGGGAGCGGATTTCTGAAATCAACTGGAATGTTTTTTTTAGAAAAACTGCAGGCTTTGCTTTTCTTCAATTTGTCAACAGTCTGAAATCCTTTCACTACAAGCAGTGAAGGTTTTTTTGTGAATGGCTGGAACAAAACTTTCCCTTTGGACAAAAGTGACGAAATAGACAACTCGGGAAGTTCGTATTAACATAGGGGGAAAGTTAAATAGCGAAGGGTCTGAACAAAAGTGAATTATATCGAGCCTGCTGGTAAATCATTCAGGAAAACAATCTTGGCTTTATTTCTTGGTAGCTTTGTAACGTTTGCGGATCTGTATAGTACCCAACCGGTCATTCCGGTTTTCGTAAAGCAATTCGGAGTCTCTCCTGCAATGGCAAGCCTTACATTATCTTTCGCAACTGGAACGCTTGCACTCTGTTTATTGCTTGTTTCATTTTTCTCAGAAAATATCGATAGGAAAAAAATAATGGGGACGGCGCTTACTCTGTCTGCATTGTTATCCATATGTGTCAGCTTCATCCAGGATGATCTATACATACTAATTGCAATACGGGCGATTCAAGGAGCGGTGCTTGCGGGTTTCCCGGCAATTGCGATGGCCTATATCAATGAAGAGTTTCATCCGAAAAGCCTTGGCTATGTGATGGGGATCTATGTAAGCGGTTCGAGTATCGGCGGATTGGCTGGCAGGCTGATTGTCGGGGTTCTGACAGACCATTTCTCATGGAACATAGCGATCGGAAGTCTTGGGGCTTTAAGTTTGATCATCAGTCTGGCTTTTTGGTGGATGCTTCCTCCTTCGCAGCATGCTGTCCGTGTACGGGTCTCATTGTCGAGAATCAAAACATCCCTTATCAATAACTTAAGGAATAACAGACTAGTACTCTTATTCGGCATGGCCTTCCTATTAATGGGCTCGTTCGTTACCGTTTATAACTTTGTGGGTATACCTTTAATGGGACCGCCATATCATTTATCACAGACATTGATTGGCTTCATATTCATAATCTATCTTGTGGGGACATTTAGTTCAACATGGATGGGGAAGCTTGCCGATCAATATAGTCGGAGGCTCGTGCTTCTTATCGGAATCGCAATCATGCTGATGGGCGCCCTTTTAACCTTACTGGATCCGCTCTTGCTGAAAATAATGGGGCTTGCCTTGTTTACATTTGGCTTTTTTGGAGCTCATTCAATTGCAAGCAGCTGGGTCGGCAGTTTGGCCGATAGAAGTGAAAAGGCACAAGCATCTGCATTATATCTCCTGTTTTACTATGCGGGATCAAGTGTAGTGGGGGCATCCGGCGGTTTATTCCTGATGAAGTTCGGCTGGGGAGGGGTCATCTCGGCTGTATCCATTCTGATCCTCCTTGCTGCCGCTTGTGCGATGATGGTTGAAAAAGTGAAAATCGTTAAATAAAATGATCTTTTCTATCATGTTTTTCCGGAATCCTGAATATAATCTAGTGAAAATGGATATTGAATAATAGATTGATAAGAGAAGAGGGTAATAGATAGAGTGAAACGAAAAGCAGTAATTCTCATTGGGTTAATAGCCGTTTTAATTATATTATTCGTTGTATACTTAACAAGTCCGGGCAGATTGCAAAAGGTGCAGATTGTTGAAAAATACTATCCGCATTTCTCCGATGGCAAGGCAGTCGGTTTTAAGACGAACGAAGTCATTGATGTGACGGAAACCGAAGAGGGATCCAATTGCGCAATGAAGTTCGACAATGGGAAAACGTTGGAAATTGATTGTGACCGTTATTTAACATACAAAATTGATGAAACAGTCTATATTACTATTGAAGGGAACCATGTGAAGGAAATCCGGAGAAAAAGGTAGTGGCTTATCGATTTTTAATGATGAAAGAGCGGGGTTTGCTTAATAAACAAACCCAGCTCTTTTATTTTATCCATTCAAAAAACCCAGGCCATTTTGGACTGGGCTTTTTCATTTTTTATCTTTGTTTTTACTTTTATCCTTTTTATTACGCCGAAGTACATCCAAGATTCTGCGGCTGTTATTTTTACTGTTTATGAGTTCGACTAAATCGCTCATGTTTTCAGATTCGAAGTCTTGTTGATCTTTTTTCATGGTTATCCCTCCAAGTCATATATCATAATACCCTTATGCAGAAAAGGGTAAACGTCTATTATCATATTGGTAATAGAAGGATTTTATATCCTTAACCATTGATTATTTGCTAAAATGTGATAAAAGCCCTGTATGGGAGGTCCATATGGAAGAATTAAGAATGATCGGCGAAAAAATTGAAAAATATAAATATATCTTAGTGGAGCATATCGAGTTGTTTGAAGAAGAGGAACCGCTCTATGATTTAGAAACCAGTAAAGAGGTACGGTCAAAACTTATTCAAATTCATGCAGATGCCTTGATTCATGGAAAGGCACAAGCGATGGAAAGCATGAAAATAACGGGTATGGAAATAGGTAAGCGCATCGTGGATATGGGCATTCCTTTAGATAAGAATATTGAGGAAGCACAGCTTGTGCGTAACCTCTTCTGGAGTTTCATTGAAGAAGAGGTGAGCAATCGCTATTACTCCATTGAAATTCTGTTAAAGGCAAGCTCGATAATTGATGCAATCCTAGACCAGTTCATACACTGTGTGAGTATCAGTTACGTGAACCATTATAAAGAAATGGCGAAAATGGCAAATGATTCTTTGCAGAAGATAAAAGAAAACCAAGAAGTCATGGAAGAATTGTCCACCCCGATTGTTCAGACCGTATTAAAGGATGTGCTGCTCTTACCGTTGATCGGACGCATTGATGATTGGAGAATGGAGTCGATGCAATCAACGGTGCTGCAAAAATGTGCAGATCTGCATGCGGAAGTGTTGATCATGGATTTCTCGGGAATTACCTTTACGAAGGAAAGCAATATGCTCTCCCTGTTGGATCAATTAGTGGGGGCACTGGCATTGATGGGAACGGAAACGATGTTTGTCGGTTTCACCCCTGATGTCGTGAAAGAGATCGTCAAACTTGATTTCGCAAATCAGGTAAAAGCCTTTCTATCGTTCAGGCAGGCCCTGGAATATCTGTTTAATCAAAGGGGGCTGGCTCTTCAGCCAGTATGAGATATCCTTTTTCAGGGTATCTTTTTTTCTATGCCAGGCTAACATTCCTGCAGTTCCCATATATTATCGCCCATTGGTATTTCTCCATGTTATAGTGAAGTGACGTGGGCGGACATGTTGATTTTGATTTAAATTGAATAGGACATGTCAACCGTGTAAGGGAGGTGGTTGAAGAGTGTTTTTCAAGAAAAATGAAGAATCTCAACATAACGAAAAATGGTATTGTGTAGGAATCATGACGGATAATGGGCTGGAGGATGAAGAATATGATGTTTTGTCCAAACGCATCCTCGACTCGGTCCAAAATGTCTCGGTCATATCGGACTTGGTAAGGGTGGAATGGGATCGGGATAAATTGCGAGCCTTGAATGAACGTTTTGGGGACCCTTCATTTTCCGACCCATGTTTTATCATTAATGAATTCATACCAGAGGATATAAAAAAGGAAAGAAAACTTCTGGAGAAAACTCATAAATGGAAGAGGATCTTTGGTCTCCTCTCCCTGATTGAATACATGGAAGCCGAGACGAAGGCGGCTCATGACTTTGATAAAGCTCTCTTTTATACAGACGATGCAGATAAAGTGATTGAATACATTATTGCAAATAGCTAGCATTCACTGCCACATCGATACTTTGTATCGGTGTTTTTGCATTTGTTTTAATGTTTAATCGGAGCAATTTCGCGTGAAATTTCGACTTTGCACCTTTTTTCGCTCTCAAAATAAAAAGAGAGAATGTGAGGAGGGCGGTAGGAAAGATGGAGTTAAATGCGGAATATCTTAAATAGAAAGAAAGAGAGTTTTAAGGGGAGAGGAAGATGAATCGATGGAAGTTGCCGTACCTCAGCAAAAGCCAAAACGGAAGTGGAGAAAGCGGGCGCTATGGAGTTTTGGAATCCTGATCATACTTTTGCTGTCTGTCTTGATTGCTGCAAATGTATTTCTTTCAAGATCCTTGCCGGAAACAAAGGGGGAAATATCGCTTCCAGGTCTTTTGAAACCGGTTACGGTGGTGAGGGATTCAAGTGGGGTGCCTTTGATTTAGGGGGGAACTGGGAAGATCAGGCGTTTAGGCAGTATTTGCTGCAAACGTTCCCAAAGGAAAAAGCATATGATTTATTTCCTGATTATCCAAAGAACGCTCCATATATCATCAGCAAGGAAGAACTGGATATTGAAAAAAGTTTTGCCGGGGCCGTTATTCCCTATGAATTCAACGGCAGCAATAACTGGGTCGTTTCAGGCAAGAAAACGCAATCCGGTCAGCCGTTATTGGCGGATGATCCCCATCTGGGATTGGCTACACCGTCGGTTTGGTATCAAATGCATTTGGAGGCCCCGTCAGTCAATGTGAGCGGTGTTATTTTTGCCGGGATTCCAGGAATCATACTAGGTCATAACGAAAAGGTCGCTTGGGGTGTGACCAATACCGGTCCGGATGTTCAGGATCTGTATATTGAGAGGAGGAACCCGGAAAACGAGACAGAATTCTCCTACAAGGGTAAATGGGAAAAAGCTGAAATCTTGGATGAACCGATCAAGGTGAAGGATGGTAAAACACTTGACTATCAAGTGACGGTTACCCGGCATGGACCTGTTGTCTCCGAATTTGCCGGGAAAAGCGGAAAAGATACCGTGCTTGCCTTAAGGTGGACGGCACTTGATCCATCTGCCGAGCTTGAAACGGTATTGAAAGGTCCATCAGGGAAACAGGAAGACCAGGCACTGACGATTCTGAAGAAATGGAATCATATCGATTCCGCTGATGAAGCGGCACCGATGATTTTTAATGTCTGGATGCGAAATATAGGGGATGAACTGCTTAAAGAAGAAATACCGGAGGAAACCCTCAACCTCTTTAATGGAAGGCGTTCGGCCGTTGATGAACTACTGAGGCGGGCATTGGACGGTAAGCCGGGCCCTTGGATTGAAGATGCTGGCGGACTTGAGCAGGTGCTTGCCAAGTCGTTACAGGAGACGTTAACGGAACTGGAAGAATCACAAGGTGACGATATAGCCGATTGGGAATGGGGAGACTATCATCAGGTCAGGTTTAACCACCCGCTATCGAGTGTCACCCCGTTAAATTATTTATTTAACAGCGGCGGCATTCCGGTAGGCGGCAGCAGTGTCACCGTACAGGCGGCGGCATTTTTAGATGATGGAACCGTTAATCACGGTGGCTCCTGGTGATTCGTCATCGACCTAGCCGACATGAATCAAGGATATCACCTCGTTGGCCCGGGGCAATCAGGTAATGTTAAAAGTGAGTGGTACCGCGATCAGCTTGATGATTGGGCAGAAGGTACTTATCACAAAACCACAATGGACGATCCAAAAGGTGATAAGCTGACATTGAAACCATCTTACTGAGATTCAGAAAAACGTACCAAGTCCAGCATCTTTCCCTGGACTTGGTACGTTTTCATTGTTTTTGCTTAGTCAAGAATTCTGCAAGGAACTCCTCGAAATTAGGGGCCTCGATTGCTGCGATTTTTTCATATGATTCAATGATCTTGAGTTTAATTTCTTGCTCCAGATCATTCCGGTCTTGATAGTTCGTGTTTTTTAACGATTTTTTTATTTTAGGATTCAAAGAGTCGATTAGATCCATCAATTCTTCTTTTGACAGTTTTTTATCCACAATGGCTTTTCTCCTTTCTAACATATACCTCATCCATATAGTGCTTTCGAAGTTTTTTTAGAGCTTGTTTACGGATGCTTGAGATATTCTGTGGCGACTCATGGAAATAGGCAGCAATTTCCTTGTTGGATAGGCCGTAGGAAAAGATCATGGTCAGCACCAGGTTTTGTTTGGCTGTTAACTTCTTCAAGGCTTTTATCATCTCTTCATCACTTATGTGTGAAGCGAGGTCATTCGTTTCCCCCATCTTTTCAAGTTGAACGTCCAAAGTGCCGATTCGATCGATCAATCCGCCAGTATCCCTTGGTGTCGCATCAAGTACCATCCGATAGCGTTCCCGCTGCTTCCGTGCCCTTTTATCAAAGTCAACAGAGAAAAAGTAAATTAAGGAGCACATGTATTTGTATACTTTAGCCCGGTAATAGAAAATTTTGAAAGTCTCGTTGAGATGACAAATGTTGTGGGAAGAAGGGGAATCAAGGGTTTCAGTGAAAATCTTTAAATGCTCTGGGTTCTGTAAAAATACTTGAATGATCGGTTGTTCAAAGAAAGATGAGTACTGTTGCTGCAGAAACTCCAATGAATGAGAAAAAAAATGAGAAGTTAATTGGTTCATTGTTATCCCTCCTTTAATTTTAATAAAGTGATAAACAAGGGGAATAAATCAATTATATAAGAACATTCGTTCCTTTTACCATAAATCAATAGTGCTAGATTGATTTTTTTAAACAAGTTTCACTTTAGATATCAGATACAAGAAAAGGGGTGAAGAGGATGATGATTGAGGATGCTACTATGTGGGTTTCATTAGTTAGCGAATTTGGCTATCCATTCGTCGTTTCTATGTTTTTGCTCTTCCGCTTCGATAAACAATTAAAAGAACTGACAACGGACGTAGAGAACTTAAAAAAGTCCGCTCATAAAACGAAAAGACGATAACCTCAGGACGTAAAGTGCCGGATGGTAAACACCGAATTTCGGGTTCTATTCTAAAAAGGGTCCGGAATTCGGGTATAAAGAAATGGGTACTATCTTAAAATCAAGACTTTGTAAATCCCTCCCTTAAGCTAAAAAATAAAATAATCATAAACCATTATTTGGAATATAGCACAAAATAGGTAAAAAATAATCGTCATTTGGAATCATTTTACTGCTATAATTCATCCGTCAATGGAATTAGATAGGAAATCCTCCCCTCGTACGATTTTAGCTTTATGGAATAAAGTGGAAATACTTTTAAAAAAACAACATTAATCAATAAACTTATGAATAGTATGCGGCATCCTGAGTAAAAGGGTGCTGCTTTTCTTATTTTTTGGTAATAAACTGATAATATGGAAAAGGGGTGGAGAATTTGAAGGGTGAACAACTGGAAGATATTCGGATCCTGCAGCAAGAATGTGAACGGGAAGGTTTTACTTTAAAGTTGAATTGGGAAACGCTTCGCAGTCGAAATGGTGTGCATAAGAATGATTTTCTTCACTATGATGGATTGAAACTTGTTGGTTTTCTTGGTCTTTACGATTTTGGAAACAAAGCGGAGATGTGCGGGATGGTGCATCCTGATTACCGGAGGCAAGGCATTTTTACAAAGTTGCTGGAAGAGGCGATAAGAAGTGCCGTGGAGCGCAACTATAAGTCGATACTCTTGAACTCACCTGCTCAATCGCACTCAGGGACAGAATTTTTGAAACAGCTCCCATGTGAGTTTGCTTTTTCTGAGTTTCAAATGAAATGGTCCGAAACGGAGCTTGATGATTATGATGATGCAGTCGTTCGCCCTTCACGGAGAGATGATGAGGAAACGGAAATTCAGCTGGATATTCAATGTTTTCAATTTACGAAACGGGAAGCGAAGGATTATTATCAGCGCATCCTTTATGAGGATACTTTGAAAACCATGATGATTGAAAAGGGTGGCCTTGCAGTCGGTAAGATCCGTGTTGATCACTCAGGACGGGAAGCGTGGATTTATGGATTTTCCATTTTGCCAAAATACCAGGGAAAAGGACTTGGAAGAAAGGCATTGAAAAAGGTTGTAGCCGAACAATGCCAGCTGGGATATGATATTTTTCTCGAGGTCGAGGCGACTAATGAGCATGCTTTAAGACTCTATGAATCTTGTGGCTTCAAAACGATTCAAAGACAGGATTATTATCAATACAAACGCTGAAGGGCATTTGACGACAAAAAGTGTTAGGGGGCCGGGATGATGTTGGCATTATTCAATTATAACTGGCAGGTGAGAAGTGAGTGGTTCAAGTGGTGCCGATCTTTATCGATTGAGGAGCTGAAACGGCAGCGAAAGGGAGGGATGGGCAATATATTGAGGACACTTGCCCATATTATCGATGTCGAATGCAGCTGGATCAGGGCCATACAAGGGAAGCCTGATGTCGCGGTCGATTTGGACGCTTATGATACGATCGAAAAAGTGGAGGATTTATCTAACCATTATCACTCAGAGGTCATGGACTATTTGAACTCGCATGCAATTGAAGAAGAGAATGGAATGATTCAGCCATCTTGGATGGAGGGGACATACGAAAAAGGCAGGATACTGCGCCATCTTATAGCGTACGAAATTCACCATATAGGCCAGCTGTCCATCTGGTCGAGGGAGATGGGCATCGAACCGGTATCCGCCAGTTTAATAGATCGCGATTTATAGATTTTCAGTTTCAAAAGGTTTCCCTGATATAAAGAGCGTAAGGAACGATCTTTGAGATCCATAAGATGTTAGCAGGCTGGTTCATTTTAATGGGCCAGCTTTTTCTATAAAGTAACTTTCTCCCTAGGGATTCTATGATGATTTATATACATGATTGAAGGTATATCGAGCTAGGCGCTCTGGATGGGAATGGATAAAAAGTACCATTTATTCAAAATTCGTAATATTACGATAAATTTTGGCGATAATTCGACAAAATCATGATATATTATTCTAGCATTTTACAAAACTAGAAGGGTTGTGAAGTATGTCGTACAAGATGCATGTTAATAAGTGGCTCGCCCCGATTCTTGCTGTGAGTTTGATTACAGCCCCATTTACCGTACCGGGGGAGACATCCGCCAAAGAGCCTAATAAGAAACCGGCCACGACTGAACCATTTATCATTGCAGCTCCTACTGTTCATTACACAAAAGGAACCAAAGCGACTGTAACGGTCACGCCGAAAAAAGGGAACAAAGGAAATGAAACCGTTGTCTTCCAATTAATGAATGGGACGAAGGTCATTTCACAATCAGCCGTTGAGGCGGATATTAAATCGGCCCAAAAGTTCTCGGCGTACTTCAACTCGTACAAATCGGGTTATTGGGTTAAAGTATCGGTTGTCTCCAAGTATAACGGCAATACGAGTAACTTCGGCAAAAGCCTGGCAGCCTCCGTTTCGGATGCACCATTTGAACTAAGGATCATGGAAACGACTGATATACACACCAATCTGGTAAGCTATGATTATTATAAGGATGCCGTATCGGACTCAGTCGGTCTTTCCCGCACGGCATCTTTAATCAAACAGGCACGAAAAGAAGTGAAAAATAGCGTTTTAGTGGATAACGGCGACCTTATTCAAGGGACCACCCTAGGTACGTACAAAGCGAAAATAGCGCCACTGAAAAAGGGTGAAGTCCATCCAGTCTATAAAGCGATGAACTTGCTTGACTATGATGTGGCGACATTCGGCAATCATGAATTCAATTATGGTTTATCATATTTGGACGAGGCCATCAACGATGCGAACTTCCCTTATGTCAATGCCAATGTTTATAAAAAGGATAAAGACAATAATCCAAAGAATGATAAAAATAAATATACTCCTTATAAAATCGTCACGAAGAAAGTAAAGGACATCAATGGAAAAGAAAAATCAGTAAAAATAGGATACATTGGATTTGCCCCTCCGCAAATCATGGATTGGGATAAAGCGAATCTAAACAGTAAGGTCATTGCAAAGGAAATCGTCACGACTGCAAAAAAATATGTACCTGAAATGAAGAAAAAGGGTGCGGATGTCATCGTGGCGCTCACACATTCCGGGTTTAATGGCGATACCAAGAATACCGAGGATGTCATCTATTCATTAAGCAAGGTATCCGGCATCGATGCCATCACGTTTTCCCACACGCATAAAGTCTTCCCGGCACAAGATGAGGCTTATTTGGACAGCCTATTCAAAGATAGCCAAGGAAAAGTCCTAAAAGGAGTGGATAATGAAAAGGGGACCATCAATGGTGTCCCAGCCGTTCAAGCAGGTTATGGCGGCAGTAATCTCGGGATCATCGATCTTGATATCCAAAATATCAAGGGGAAATGGAAAGTCGTCAATTCCGATTCATCAACACGGGCAATCAACGACAAAATAACAGGAAAAAAAGCGGATGAAGATGCATCTATCGTCAACGCCGTAAAGAAGGATCACGAAGGAACGATCAAGTATGTTAACACGCCAATCGGAACGACTACAGCTCCAATTCATAGTTATTTTGCCCTTGTTCAAGATGATCCTTCCGTACAGGTCGTGACGAGCGCACAGAAATGGTATGTAGAAAAATACATCCACAGCAACCGCCCTGAATACAAAGACTTGCCCATCCTCTCTGTAGGAGCCCCTTTCAAAGCGGGTCGCAATGGAGTCGAGGAATTCACGGAAATCAAGGAAGGCGGACTGACCATTCGCAGCGCCGGTGATTTATATTTATACGATAATACCTTGAAGGCAATCAAGATCAAAGGGTCCGTGGTTAAAGAGTGGCTTGAGATGTCTGCAGGGAAATATAATACAATCGATCCTGCCAAGTCTGAGGAACAGGAGCTGCTTAATGGAAAGTTTGCCGTCTATAATTTTGATGTGATTGACGGTGTCACGTACGAAATCGATGTCACCAAGGCTCCGCGCTATGATGAAAAAGGGATAAAAGTGTCGGATTCAAGCAGGATTGTAGATTTGAAATATAATGGTGAACCAGTGGACCCGAATCAAGATTTCATCGTCGTGACGAATAATTACCGTGCTTCGGGCGGGGGGAACTTCCCGGGAGTCAAGGGCAGCGAATATGTAGTTGACTCTGCGGATGAAAATCGCCAGATCTTGATGGATTACATCACACAAGAGGGTGAGATCAATCCAACCGCTGATAATAACTGGTCGATTGCCCCGATTTCAGGCAAGGTGAACGTAACTTTCACCTCATCACCAAAAGGTGCGGAATATTTAAATGAAGACAGCCCGATTTCCTATACAGGCAAAAAGGATGATAAAGGCTTTGGCATTTACAAATACAATTTGGGGAAAGAAAACGTTAAGGTGCAACTGCTCGGGATCAATGACCTTCATGGCCAGCTAGATACCACCTCCGATTTTGGCGGCATCAAACAAGGGCGTGCCGATTATTTAGCCGCGCACTTGAAGCAGCGTAAAGCTGAAAACCCTGAAAATACACTTTTACTATCGGCAGGGGATGCTGTTGGGGCAAGTGCACCCGTTTCCTCTTTGATTCAGGATAAACCGACGCTTCAGTTTTTGAATAATATGAAATTCGATGTCGGAACTGTCGGAAACCATGAGTTCGACAAAGGGGTAGAAACCTTGATGGCTCAGATCAATGGCGGAAAGTCGCCAACATCCGATGTGGTATTCGATAAATTGAACTTTCCATATGTAGTGGCCAATGTCGTATATAAAGACACGAAAAAACCGATTTTGGACCCTTACGTCATAAAAAAGGTCGGCGGGGTTGATATTGGGTTCATAGGTGTAGTCACGAATGCCACACCTCAAAAAGTAAGTCCGGATGGCATTAAGAATGTGGAATTCATAGAACAGGCACCTGCCGTAAATAAGGCGGTAAATGAATTGAAAGGTAAAGGTGTCAAATCGATCGTGATCATCTCACATGACCCAGGCACTGAAAAGGAAGGGGTCATCACAGGCGAAGTGGCTGATCTTGCTAATGCCGTGGATGATGAAGTGGATGTGATTTTAGCCGGAGATAACCATGCAAAGATCAATAACTATGTCGATAATAAATTGATCGTACAAGCTTACTCTTATGGAACGGCTTTTGAAGATGTGGATTTGGAAATCGATCCAAACACAAAGGATATTGTCAAAAAGTCAGCTGAGATTGTTACGGTTACACAAGATGGCATCACACCGGATGCCGGGACGACGAAATTCATTAATGACTACCTGGACATGTTCCCCGAGTTGAAAGCCCCGCTTGGGACAACGGATGAGAAAATTTTAAGAACCAATGCCTATACGCAGGAAACGGGTCTTGGAAATTTAATTGCCGATTCAATGAAGGCCGATTTGAACTCCGATTTTGCCTTCATGAATCCAGGTGGAATTCGGGCAGATATTCCAAAGGGGGAAGTCACTTTTTCCGATTTAGCGAAAATCCAGCCGTTCGGAAACGTATTGGTTAAGCTGGAACTGACTGGAGCGGAAGTGAAAACGCTGCTTCAACAGCAATGGATTGTTGAAGGATCTCCGAAAACTTTGCAAATTTCTGGACTGAGCTATACAGCCGACTTCAGTAAACCTGTCACGGAGCGTGTCACCTTATTGAAGAAAGCGGACGGAACACCGATCAAGGATACCGAGACATACACGGTGGCCGTCAATGATTTCATGGCAAGCGGCGGTGATAACTATACCGTCCTGAAAGGAAAAGAGCGTGTGTTTGGACATGCTGACCTGGAAGCATTCGTCAACTATGTGAAAGAAACCTTTAAAGGCGGAAAGATCACGGCAGAAATTGAAGGCAGAATTACGAATATCAATAATTAATTGAGGTTTACTCGTGAGTTTAGCGGGTTTACTCGTGAAACTCTAAAAGAGAGCGCTCCTTAATATAAGGGGCGCTCAGACTGTAGACAAACTTGATGAAAATCGAGTTTGTCTACAGTTTTTTTGGGCTTGTACAAATTTTGACGTTGATTTCCACTTCAGGCACTCGCTTTCCGCGGGCGGTCCGGGAGCCTCCTCGGCGCACTTGCGCCTGTGGGGTCTCCCTTGGACTCGCTATTCCCGCAGGAGTCTCGCACCTTCCGTTCCAATCAACTATGTTTAAAATTTCAGATAGAACTCCTTTTTGCCTACAGTCTTTTTTGTTTTAAAATAGAACTATTAAAACTTGAGGTGATGAGGATGCTTTCGAAACATAATTCTAATCAGCGAGATCAACTTGAAATAATTACTTTAGATCAACTGGTGCCGGGGATTCTTTCGCAAACATGACTATGTTTACGATGAACACTTTGAGCTTGTCATAAATTTCTTTTGAATTCCTTGTGGCGAATATCCCCACAAGTGAACCTCCGACCACAGGTACCAATACACTTTTAGCCAATTTTCCGTAGTTCATAATGAACTCCTCTTCTTTCTTCATTATTGGGATTTTCTTATACCTTTACCTCCCACCTGAAAATAAACCATCCCCTTTAATCTAGAAGTGTAACTTTCTTCCAAACTTTACGTCGGTACTAGTAAGAAAAGGGGGAGTACCGATGAACCGTAAAACAATGATGCTTATGTTCAGTTTGTTCCTTTTACTTGCTGGATGCAGCAGTAACGAAAAAGATGATTCATCATCGGAAGCACAGGATGAAAAGGCGGAAAGTAAAATGGGCGCTTCCATTTCCGGGAATAAGGTGCAGGAAGAAGCAGCGGAAAAGGAAGGGATGACGGATGAAAGAAAGGTCATCCATCAAGCCCAGCTTGAGTTGAAGGTAAAGAATCTTGAAAAGGCACAAATGAAGATTGAGAATAAGGTGGCTGAATATGGCGGATATGTTGTCGAGTCCAATGTATACAGGGAAGATGAAGAACTGGTGGAAGGAACGATCACCGTTCGGGTCCCTGAAGCCCATTTTCAGGATTTTCTAAGCGATAGTGAGGGCGAAGCTTCAGAAGTGGTCGGAAGGAATGTGACAGGACAGGATGTAACGGAGCAATATGTGGATTTAAAAGCAAGGTTGAAGTCAAAGCGGGCAGTGGAGGAAAGGTTGCTTGCATTCATGAAGGATGCTGAGAAGACGGAAGATTTACTGAAAATATCATCCGATCTTGCCGTGGTGCAAGAAGAAATAGAGCAGCTGACCGGGCAAATGAAGTATCTTGAAAACCAGACCTCATATTCGACGGTTACCATCACGTTATCACAGGACAGGATAGTTGTGCCGGGCATTGATAATAAGGAATTGAATACATGGGAGAGGACGAAGAAACAACTTGCAACGAGTGCGAATCTATTACTTAAAGCGGGTTCAGGAATCATTGTTTTTATAATAGGAAACTTGCCTCTCCTCATTATTTTAGGCGGAGCTGGTGTGGTGGTCCATTGGGTGATCAAAAGAAGGGGTAAAAGGTGAAGGCAAGAAATAGAGGGTGCCAATTAGATTGGGCACCCTCTGGCATTTATCTTTTCCGTTTATGCAATCCGGTCATATAATACAGGGCTACCAACAGTAAGATCCAAATCGGACCAACGATTAGAGCGATTCTTGTATCTGCTGAAAAACCGAGTACCACCATTACGAATACTAAAAAGGCTAAAGTGAAATAAGAAGTGAATGGGAAAAGAGGCATCTTGTAAGATAAGCCTTGTTTTTCTCCCTGACTCATTTTCCGTCTAGACATAATCTGTGTGACAAGTATCGTTCCCCATGTCCAGAGGGCACCGAATGTAGCGACACTTGTGACGTAAGTGAAAACTTTATCGGCTTCCATGTAGTTAAGGTAAACACCGAAAAGAAGCACGACAGCCGAAACGATAATGGCAACGCCAGGAACGCCTGACTTTGTTGTACGTTCGAAACTTTTTGGTGATTCACCTTGCTGCGCTAGGTTGAATAACATTCTTCCTGTACTGAAGATCCCGCTGTTACAAGATGAAAGGGCTGCTGTCAGTACGACAAATTGAATGATTCCTGCTGCGCCTGGTATACCGATTTTATCAAACATCATAACGAATGGGCTGTTTTCTCCATTCATTTCATCCCATGGAGTGATCGATAGAATGACTGTCAGAGCTAAAACGTAAAAAAGTAAGATCCGGTAAAAAACGGTATCGATGGCTCTTTTTAAAGATTTTTCAGGATTTTTAACTTCACCTGCGGTTACACCGAGCATTTCAATTCCCAAATAGGCGAACATGACCATTTGGAACGAGAGGATGACACCAGAAATCCCATTAGGGAAAAATCCTCCATTTTCAACAAGGTTACCGAAACCGACCGCGATTCCGCCGTTCCCCAGACCAAAGATGATCATTCCGAAGCCAAGGACGATCATAAGGATGATCGTAATGATTTTAATTAAGGCGAACCAAAACTCCAATTCACCGTATGCTTTTACAGCAAGAAAGTTAATCGTTGTCATGATGGCAAGTGCGGCTAACGCCCAAGCCCATTGAGGAGTATCTGGGAACCAAAATTGCATATAGATTCCGACTGCCGTAATTTCAGCCATACAGGTGGCAATCCAAACGAACCAGTAATTCCATCCGGTTATATATCCGGCAAGAGGACCGACAAATTCGCTTGCATAGCGACTGAAAGAGCCTGCGACAGGATTTTTTATCGCCATTTCCCCAAGTGCCCGCATGATTAGATAGATCATAAGCCCGCCAATTGCATAAGAAATGATGATGGCTGGACCGGCTAATTTTATCGCAGATGCCGAGCCGAGAAATAGACCGACTCCAATGGCTGCGCCAAGAGACATTAATGCGATATGCCTTTCTTCCAAACCTCTATGCAGTTGAGATTCTTTGGAGTTTTGCATAATTTTCCCCTTTTCTATGTTGGAGTTTAATTTTCTCTATCTAGCATTTTATCACTAGTAGAGGTGAATACATATTATTTATTGATTTTTCACATAATATTACAATTAAATAATATATTTTAATAGTTAGAATGTAAAGAAAAATATGAAAACGCTTACTTTGAAAGTGATTCTCTCTGTTATCATCGTATAACAAACCTTCAAAAACTAATTGGAATGCTATTTAACCAAAATATAATTATGTGATTTTTCTAAAAATTTTGATATTCCCAAGTGAAAAAGCTGTCCCAAAAATAAGGAACAGCTTGTTCGTTTTATCATTGCCAGATGGCGGAGGCCCATTCAGGATGATCAATGAAAGGGTTGCGATTATGCTGATATTGATTATAAATGATCTCATTTCTATTACGCTCGAAGGTATCTACAGGATCCTGTTCATTCCACTCCAGTAAGACAGCCAATTTACCATGATAAGGGGCGGTACCATCGTTCACTTGATTATTTAGCTCCAAATCGACTTCCCCTGCATCACCCTCGTAACGAACCGCCATATAAAACAGCATCCGGGCGACATCACCTTTGACGCTATCGCGGGGTTCCCACGAATCAGAATCATAGTAGTTTCCTATCGCTTCGGTATGTTCTGAACCTCCATTATCAAAGTCCAGGTTGTTTCTTGTACTGTTGACGGAGACATCAGTAGGCCGAAGATGATGCAGGTCGGTGCCGGGTCCTAAAGTGGTGCCGAAATCACCATGTGATTTTGCCCATACATGCTCACGATTCCAATCATTAACACCTGATCCGTTCATCGTTTTTCCTTGAGAACGCCCTGTATAAAGTAGAATGACATTATTGGCGTTATGCGGATCCTCGTCGGTTATCCGTAAAGCTTCCCAGACATTTGAATACGATATTTCCGTATGGTCATCGATGATTTCATGGAGGGCGTTCTTTAACGACGACCCTGATTTTCTGATGGCTGAATCATAGTATGAGCCAACCCCCGGTGTCTCCGGTTCCGGTTGATCAGTCCCTGAAATCATGGCAGATACATCTTTTAAGCCAGGATGGGTGAAATAGGCACTAAGTGTACCGGTGACGGTGACTTTTTTTCCTTTTAATGCAGGATTTGTTTTTAATCCAAATTCAGAGCGGAAGGAGGATGGAATCTGAACATAAACCATATTGGCAATGTTCATTTCCGATGAGCTGTCTGCCAATGCTATGGCATAATCATTCGGATAGCTGCTCGTGACGACGGTATTGGCTGACGTGGGCTGTCCTACCACATATCCACTGACCGTTTTAATCGTGCTGTCTTGATTCGCAATGGCTTGGGAAACGGAGTAAGGAAATGACGAACTGCCATCGCCAGCAGCGGCTAGTGATGGGGTAATGAAAAGAGCGGGAATAAAGAAAGCGAGCACGAGTAAAATGGACAGGGAAAATCTTGGTTCCTGTTTTGTGAACATGTGATTCCTCCATTAATCGATTCATACCCGTTTCCAGAGAAATTGGCATGTATATGTAAAATTATGGATATTAGCAGCTTTCTCCTTCTGGATTGTCAAAAATGAGAGAAAACAGCTAGTGATGCTTAGCGGAATTTAGGGAAATAGCCCGGGAAATATCGAAGGCTGTCAAAGAAATGAAAATGATACGAAAAACCGTCAGTAGCTACTGACGGTTTTTTTTACTCTGTTTTATAAGAAGACTTTGAATGAAACTCAATAACAATGAACCGATTAAAGCTCCCCAAAAAGAATCTATTACAAAGCCACTGACGATATAGGAAGTGATTTGGAATGTGAAGGCATTGATAATGAAAGAAAACAGCCCGAACGTCAGGATGGTGATCGGCAATGTGATGAGCTGGAGAATGGGCCTAACGAGCAAGTTCATGATCGATAATATAAAAACCGCCAGCAAGGCTGTTCCGTAAGATTTAATCGTGATGGAGTCGAGAAGCCAGTCAATGACGAGCAATGCCAGCCCGTTGATAAGAAAACGCATTATTATGTTCATGAATAACTCCTCCTGAAGGCACTTTACTACAAGTCAATTATACTAAAATTTCATGAATTTCAGTGATATGTTTGCAGAATTGTCACAAAAAAGAGGAATACGATATGTATTCCCCCAGAATGGAAAGGACCCTTTTTACTAATAAAAACTCCGTGATTTCAGAAATCCGCTCCATTCCAGCCGAAAGAACCCCATTTGTCTACAAAATGGGATTCATTAGGTTCTCTTTAGTTGTTGGCAATGATCTTTTCGAATTCACTTAATTCCAATGTGTTTTTCAATTTGGGATTGGTGTTTAAGGAAAGCAGGGCACTTTCAATGAGAAAGGTTCGCGGTTCAACGTTTTGTAATAATTCCTCTTGGATAAAGTGAATCAATTTTAAGTTTTTGACCCGTTCCGCTTCATCATCTTGGCAAAGCCTCAAGATCATCTTTTTTAGGTCATTTGCAGAGTGCAGGAGTGCTGTATGAAAATCCTGCTGGGTATGGAAGCACTCAGGCAGCCATTGCTTGATGACATCGGGTTCCAAAAGCTGTGCATTTGACTTGCTGACATCTTCGAAAATCGATTTAATCCTATCGACACAATAACGGATAATTTCAGTAGGGTTGAAATCAGGCTCTTTAGCCAAGGCATTAAAATGAATCGTTTGATGCATCATCCCCGAGTAAATAATGGCACAGTCCAAAATATAAGGCTTTTTATCAGCACCGAAAATGTCCAGAAACCGTTTGGATAACCAATGGATATGCCGGAATTTAGCGTGTGTTATGAAGTTCTTAAGTTCGTTATCATTTGAAATCATTACTTCTTCATATAAGAAAAAGATTTTGTTGTTTTTGTTTGAGTGCATTTGTAATTCTGATTGTTTGATGAATATTTCAATATCTGCAAGGTTTTGCCCAATCAGCAATTCATTCCGCTCTTTTTCGAATTTTTCTTGCGAAGTTAGGAAGACTGCCTTAAGCAATTCGCTCTTAGAAGAAAAATAGTTATAAAATGTTCCTTTTGAAATGCCGCTATAATCTAAAATATCCTGAATGGAAGTTGCTTGATAACCCTTTTCAATAAATAATTGGTGCGCATATTTAACTACCAGTTGTTTGCGCTCATTCATATATATCACCCTTACCCTTATTGGACGGTCATTTTAACGTAATAGTATCTTATTTTCTAAACGAACACAAACCAGTATGTTTACAATTTCTCTAGCAAAATAAGGGTGAAGGCCTTTTGTTTCAGCCAATTCAGGTTGGAGTTCTGTTAAAGATGGGGGTCACAAAAGCAATGAAAAATTAGTTCCCATGCATCCTGCTATTCGTCATGTGAATAAAGGCTGACGAAGTGAACAAAGTCACAGGAAAACACTTAGGATTGTTATAAGATGAATAGAAGGAAAGAATTGAAGTAGCGCAAAGTATCTATGAATATTCGTGATCATTCTCGATTGCTATCCCATTGGTAGGAGAAATGATAAAATCACTCGTCATGAAGGAATATCGCCTATAAGGGTCGTATACCATTATTAGGGATTCAATTATGTGAATATGTTGTCCCGTCAGCTTTTATTTCTTTTGCATTATCCATTTTATGGGTGTTTGTGAAGTTCTATCATAAACGGATCAATAATGAATTGATTATTATATTAAAATTATTATAAATAAGTATTGATTTTTTTCTGATAAGCTTTATCATTATATATATAAATAATAATGAAAAGGTGGTTCAATTATGTCGAATAAGAAAAACCTTACAACAAGCTGGGGAGCACCAGTTGGAGATAATCAAAACTCGATCACTGCCGGCGAACGCGGCCCTGTGCTCATTCAAGATGTACACTTATTGGAAAAGCTAGCCCACTTCAACCGTGAACGTGTGCCTGAACGTGTGGTTCATGCGAAGGGTGCCGGTGCATACGGTACTTTCGAAGTAACGAACGACCTTTCTCAGTACACGAAAGCTAAACTTTTCAATGGAGTGGGCAAGAAGACAGATCTGTTTATCCGTTTCTCCACTGTTGCAGGTGAATTGGGTTCTGCAGATACAGTCCGTGACCCGCGTGGATTTGCTGTTAAATTCTACACGGAAGAAGGAAACTATGATATCGTCGGTAATAATACGCCTGTATTCTTTATTCGCGATGCGATTAAATTCCCCGACTTCATCCATACACAAAAAAGAGATCCTAAAACGCATTTGAAAAACCCTACGGCTGTTTGGGATTTCTGGTCACATTCACCGGAATCTCTGCACCAAGTGACGATCCTGATGTCCGACCGGGGCATTCCTGCTACACTTCGTCATACACATGGTTTCGGAAGCCACACATTTAAATGGGTGAATGCTGAAGGAAAAGGCGTTTGGGTGAAATACCACTTCAAAACAGAACAGGGCATCAAAAACCTTGATGTGGATCTAGCTGCAAAACTAGCAGGTGAAAATCCTGATTACCATACGGAAGATCTTTTCAATGCCATTGAAAAAGGGGACTTCCCTGCATGGAAATTATATGTTCAGATCATGCCTCTGGAAGATGCGGATACATACCGTTTCGATCCATTCGATGTGACGAAGGTATGGTCTCAAAAAGATTATCCGCTGATTGAGCTTGGCCGTATGGTATTGAACAGAAATCCTGAAAACTACTTTGCTGAAGTAGAGCAAGCCACATTCTCACCTGGAACATTCGTACCGGGAATTGAGGCTTCCCCGGACAAGATGCTACAAGGACGTCTATTCGCATACGGAGATGCACACCGTTACCGTGTGGGCTCGAATCATAACCAGCTTCCGGTTAACCGTCCGAAAGTGGAAGCGAACAACTATCAGCGTGATGGATTCATGCGTGCAGATGACAATGGCAAGGGATCTGTTTATTATGAGCCGAATAGTTTTGGCGGCCCTGCCGAATCAACGGAAAATAAAGTCACTCCTTTCGAGGTGACTGGGCAAGCTGCACAAGTTGGTCATAATAGTGATGACCACTACACTCAAGCAGGTGACTTATACCGTCTATTGAGTGCCGAAGAGAAAACTCGCCTTGTTGACACGATCGTGGGCGCAATGAAACCTGTGGAATTAGAGGAAATCAAGCTTCGTCAAATCGGTCATTTCTACAAAGCCGATCCGGAATACGGAACGCGCATAGCCGAAGGTTTAGGCTTATCTGTACCGCAAGAAGTGTAAAATATGGTACTCCCGATCTAGTAAATGCAAACAGGCATCCATTCATGAATGGATGCCTGTTTTGTTTATGCAGGGCGCCGTTTTTAAATGACACCCGACAAGTTCGGTAAGAATATATAGTTATAAATGTTTTCAGGGAAAGTTTTGCAGTCAGATTAAATGGGGACCAGTTAAGATTAACGCTGGTATTAATGATTAGTAAAAAGGTTCGGGTGTTAGTGGGCAGTCCAATTTACCAAAAACCACATATTTTACAAAAGTTCCTGCTTTCACTCAAACGGTTGGATGCGGAGGGTAAGGAACTTGCCTATCTCTTCCGCAGCATTGCGGTAGATTTGCAGAAAATGTCTTTGAATTGCCTCACAAGTTATCCAACATACGCTTGAAGCATCTGGGCTGGGTCAAAATGGAAGATCGGGTGGCGAAATTCAAAAGATATCGGGAATTGGACCCTGATGGTACGTATGGAAGTACTGAGCAATATCTAAGCATTCTGGATGATGCCCCCAATTTGGTTCGTTTTGAGGAGTGACCTTTGCGTTGGCAATAATTAAATCGAGTCAGCATACATTTGGTTAAGAGGAGGTGCAGTATGGACGTTTTTGTGCGGCAAAATGATTCCTTGTGGTATTATAGCCAATTATTCAAGGTGAATTACCAACTTATCATTGATTCCAATAGTGGGATTGATCCACTTGCACTTATGATTGGCCAACAAATCAAAATTCCTGGCTTTACGACGACCGGCTATAGTATTAAGCAAGGTGATTCGTTATGGGCAATTGCCAGGTCACGCAATCTTTCATTGGATGCACTATTTTTAGTTAATCCCAATCTCAACCCGAATGCCCTGCAAGTTGGTCAGACAATTTCTGTGCCATTAAGGATTACGTGGAGGCTAATTCAAGGAAACCGGGAATATGATTATGAGACGATGATGACCGATGTTAGACGTTTGAAAACAATCTATCCATTTATAAAAACCTCCCCCATCGGGGACTCGGTGCTTGAAAGGGATATCCCCGAGGTTCTGATTGGAAATGGCAACAAACGAGTTCACTATAATGGTTCCTTTCATGCGAATGAGTGGATAACGACGCCTGTGATCATGACCTTTTTAAATGATTATTTACTCGCAATCACGAATCAGGCTGACATCCGCGGTCTGGTTATGTATCCTTTTTATCAACAGACGATGCTGTCGATCGTCCCAATGGTGAATCCGGACGGAGTGGAGTTGGTTCTGAAAGGCCCGCCTGCAGATGAGTCATTGAGAGGACGGCTCATCGAATGGAATAATGGCAGCGAAGACTTCTCTGGCTGGAAAGCCAATATTAATGGGGTGGATCTAAATGATCAATTTCCCGCCAAATGGGAATTGGAACAAGCCCGCAATAATGTAACGGAGCCAGGTCCGGCAAATTATCCAGGGGAAGGGCCGCTTACACAGCCAGAGGCTATTGCGATGTCAGAGTTGACAAAAAGGGGTGATTTTGGCAAAGTCCTTGCGTTCCACACCCAAGGGGAGGTCATTTATTGGGGGTTTGAAGGTTTGGAACCACCCGAGTCGGAAACGATAGTCAATGAGTTTGCGAGGGTCAGTGGATATGAGCCTGTCAAATCCGCCGGTAGTTACGCAGGTTATAAGGATTGGTACATTCAGGATTGGCGCAGGCCGGGGTTTACAGTGGAGCTGGGCAAAGGGACGAATCCCCTCCCGATATCACAGTTCGATGAGATATATGAGAAGTCACTTGGGATTTTCTTGGCAGGGTTATATATGTGAAATTTGACCAAATGAAAAAGCTCAACTCCGTTTCCATGGGGTAGAGCTTTTTAGGCTTTTAAACTATTAGACTTGAAACGATGAGGGCTGCTGCAAAAAATAAGTAAAGTAATGCTTTACTTATCGATTGCATGATAAACTCGCTTTTTAGCCTGAAATTAACGGACATTTTTCCATGTCCCAGTGATATTGCAGCCCCTACCAAAAGGAATTCTAATAGTTTTACGGTAAAGAAGTTTAACTTCTTTAGCGCTAGTATCGGCCCCACCTACGCCAGATACTGTGACGGCCACGCATGCCATCCAACCTAATTCAATTATAATAGAAAGCGCTTACATTTTCAAAAATAATCGTAATGCAAATTTCGACATTCGCTTCATGCTCTCCTTTTCAGCAGAAGGTAATGGGGATTATCGATTCTTTGCAAGATGTATTTCCTCCGTCATAAATGCTGAATGGGGAGGCTCCAGTGAACTGGTCTCTTTACGAGATGGCTTGTGAAAAAACTTAAATGGATAGGTTTATTTATATTTATCGATATAATTATAAGTACAAATACGAATAAGTATTTATGTTTATTCGTTTATAGTTCGTATATAATGATTTTGAAGTATTAAGGAGGAGAGACTGAATGTATAAATCGAAAAAGATTTTATTATTGGGCTCGGGTGAATTGGGGAAAGAGGTCATACTTGAAGCTCAGCGACTTGGTGTGGAGACCGTTGCTGTAGACCGCTATGAACATGCCCCTGCCATGCAAGTCGCTCATCGCAGTTATGTGATCGATATGCTGGATGCGGAACAACTAAGGGGAGTTGTAGAGAAAGAACGACCCGATTTGATTGTACCGGAAATCGAAGCCATCGCCACATCCGAATTAGTCAAGTTGGAAGAGGAAGGCTTTCATGTCATTCCTACGGCAAGAGCGGCTAAATTGACTATGGATCGTGAAGGAATCAGGAGGTTGGCTTCTGAAACTCTGGAGATTCCGACAGCAGCCTACAAATTCGCAAATACTTATGAAGAATTTGTCCAAGCTGCCAAGGAAGTTGGTTTTCCCAATGTAGTCAAACCGCTGATGAGTTCTTCCGGTAAAGGGCAAAGTGTGTGCCGCACGGAAGGTGACCTGGAGGATTGCTGGAAAATCGCGATGGAAGGAGGCCGGGTTCAAAATGGACGGGTGATCATTGAAGAATTTATCCGTTTTGATTCGGAAATCACGCTGCTTACTGTCCGGACCGTAAATGGTACCATGTTTTGTGCCCCCATCGGTCACATTCAGCAGGGCGGGGATTATATTGAATCCTGGCAGCCGCATAAAATGACAGAAGCGCAAATAATGGAAGCGAAAAGAATTGCACATGCCATTACGGATGAACTTGGCGGGTATGGATTATTCGGGGTAGAGCTTTTCCTCTCAGGGGATAAAGTCTATTTCAGTGAAGTTTCCCCACGTCCGCATGATACGGGGTTAGTGACATTGGTGACACAGAATTTGTCCGAGTTTGCCCTTCATATCAGGGCGATTCTAGGATTCCCCATCCCGGAAATCAAACTGATCAGCCCGGGTGCCAGCCGTCCATTAAAAGCGCAAGATGAGTTATCGGAATATTCAATAGTCGGTGTTGAACAGGCCTTGGCTTTACCTAATACACAAGTGCGCCTTTTCGGAAAACCTGTTACAAAGGCAGGTAGAAGGGTTGCGGTCGCCCTGTCGTCTGCCGATTCAATCGAGGTGGCGAGAGTGAATGCGGCCCGTGCCTTGGAATGTTTAGTTGTAGAGAAAGAATAGTGAAAAAAGCGCTCTTTGAATGGAGCGCTTCAGTTTGTCGGCGAAAAGGGGGGAAAGTGGGCGGGTTTCTTAAATCAACTGGAACATGATCTCCACTCCAGGTACTCGCTTTCCGCGGGCGGTCCGCCCGCGGCACCATTGCGCCTGTGGGATCTCCCTTGGACACGTTTTTCCCGCAGGAGTTTCGTACCTTCCGTTCCAATCAACTGGAATGGTTTTTAAAGTAAAACTGTAGGCTGGTCTCATCCCGAACGGTTTAAGAATAGTTTATACTTCATGATTTTTCCTGCAGAAATAACTGGCTAGCAGAGACTCCGCTAGATGCTTGTGGCAGGAGGCTTGACAGTCAGTCGGCGAAAAAAAGCGGATTTCCGAAAAAAAATATAACGTTTTTCAAAGAAAAAACTGTAGGTATCGAATTTGTCTGCAGTCTGCCCTGAAGCATCCTGATTGGATGCTTTATTTTTTTTATTTAAAACACTTTCAAACTCTAACAAATCACCCGATTTGAAGGCGCTGAGTGGCCTGTAACATGCCCCCTTTGCTGATGATTTTCCTGAATAACCAATAATTCCACATGCTGCCTTTACCTTGTCTTATCAATTATCCTGTCGCATTTTTACATAGCCTTGACATTGAGTTCATTTTCTTCACCTATAGTTAAATTAAATCGCACATGGGGTAAAAGGTTTTACCCATCACGCTCGTTTCTGCTTAGCATTTGGAAGTTTATCATGGTCCGGTGCGGATCGTGTTTCGGCAAAGGGTAACCCAAATCACAGACGATTATTTATAACGACTTAATCAAGGGCAAACATAAAATTGACGTCCTATTGGGCGGTGGGAAGTCCGATTTTGTCCGGCCTGATGTCAATTTGGCGAAGCCTTCGAAAAAGACGGTTACAGTTATGTGACTGATAAAAATAAAATGCTTAAGGACAAAAATGAACAGGTCCTTGGTTTATTCGCTTCTGAAGGACTGCCGAAAATGATTGACCGCCCAAGTGAAACGCCTTCTGTCGATAACACGGATCAAGCCAAAATCATTTTTGATCTAATAAAGAAATAATGACTTCAGGGAGGGATTCAATGAACAGACTGATGATTGGTGCCCTGTTATTAACGGCATTTGGTGCACTTAATACCCAACCAGCTTACGAAGAAGAACCGACAGCTAAAGAAAAAACAGAGGAAATTGCACGACCACTGGAAAAAAAGGATGTCTATGTTCCGAATCCAAAGCTTCCTGATGATATAAACTTGAACCAGATTGGACAGAACGTTTCCGATGCCAAAGGCGAATTAACTTTGAAGGCCTATAAAAAGGTGAATGAAACGTTGAATGTTGGTCCGATCGAGGTTAAGGTCAAAGAAATGAAAGTGATGCATGCCACTCCGGATTACAGCATGATCGATTTCTTCCACGGCTATACGCCTGATGAAAATTTCGATATCGTAAAAGTGAACGTGGAAATTAAAAACAATACGGATAAAAATGTTAAGTTTTCGCCAGTTGCTTTCCTTGAAACGGACAGAGGGGAACATCTGACATGGGAAGATGAGATCTACTTGGAAGAACTTACTGGTGAAATAGAAGGAAACGGTTCAAAAAGCGGAAACATTGGTTTCATTCTAAATGATGGAAACATAAAAGGCATATCCGTCATGACAAGTGATGCGGTGGATGAATCAGGGGAAGTGCTTGCAAAAGGCAAGCCAGCCGAATTCGCTTTTTAAAGGATATGTATAAATGCCTTGGAAAAATAAAATACTAGAACAAGTGATGGGGATTACTATCACTGAACGGAATATCCAAATCCTAATGATGAGGTGACACAGAATGAGCTATAAAGATCAATTAGATCCACATTCTCAAAAGTTTCACCATAATTGGACAAGACCTAAGCGTTCAAAATCTCAAGTTAATGGGCATACGCAAGAATCGCAAACAAACATTATACTAAGAAGCAATGCAAAGGCTCACAGGTGGTAACGGATATTTCCGATAAAGAAGGAGGCTCCCAGCGAGTCTTCTTCTTTATATTTAGAATCAATCTTAAACCGATCAAGGCATACATGGCTTTTCACTCATAATTATGATACCATTTACCTTTAAGATTATAGTGATTGGCTTGGCGTGAAACCGGTATTTTGATTCCGATTGAAAGTTTCACCTTATACAAATAGAGGACGTGAATTGTAATGATCAAAATTGAAATCCCTGAAGCGGATATAAGCATCAAACAAAGAAAGCAAGTTATAGAAGGAGACGAACCTGTCATTCCTGAAATTTACGGGTTTATCGATTTTCATTTGATTCCCCGTGATAAAGGCGGCATCATCTTGTTTTACAATGAAAACGATGAGCTGATTTTTGTCGGTAAAGCCCGTAAATTAAGACCAAGGGTCAAGAAGCATTTCGAGGATAATGTATCTCCGATTAAAGAGCATCGTAATGAAGTCAAGAAAATTGACATTCTTTTAGTTGAAGATGCTATGGAACGTGAAATCTATGAAACGTACATGATCAATAAACTTCATGCTAAATACAACGTCGACAAAGTGTTTTATAAATAAGAAACACCTTAAAAGCTGACTGCATATGCACTCAGCTTTTTTGTGTTTACATATGTATAAAAATAATTTTGTACATTTACAGAAGCTACATGTTAGGTTAACAATGTTGGTTTATATTTAGAGTATTCCAATACATTCTCAGGAGGAAGCTATTGAAGAAAATACTTTGTAAAAAGGTGTTAGTTATCTCGATCGGGACAGTGATTGCCTTTGGGAATTTAACGTGGTCCGTATCACAAGCTTCTAAACTGGCGAAACAGAGAGAGATTGAAACTTTTGAACAAAAGACAGTAACATCTTCAGGGTGGGAAATGGCGGAATAAGCCAATAATTTTTTTCTCTATTTGCAACAAAGAAAAAGAAAAATGTATTGGATGATGATCAGCTGCTTGTAAATATAGAAGTACATTAAATGATAAACCTGCAATGGAGGTTCCATACACATGATGTGATGTGTGATTGGGCTTCCATTTAATTTTTGTTGATTTAAGTTTTATGTCAGCACCTTTCATTTATCCGTGTGTCGGATCAAGCGTGATTACGTTGGTTCAGGAGAAGTATTCGCAGGCAAATTTGAAAAAAACTTGCAAATAGTAATGATTACGTTTTATTATTAAAGAGTGTTTTTACATGGGAGATGACTTCGACATTTAAATCGTAATGATTTTGATTTAAGCGCAGCAAAGAAATCAGGTAAAGGAGTGGTAATGGATGGAGATGAAGAAAATTCCGGTTACGGTATTGAGTGGATACCTTGGTGCGGGAAAGACGACGCTTTTGAATCATATTCTTGAAAATAGGGATGATCTGAAGGTTGCCGTCATCGTTAATGATATGAGTGAAATCAATATTGATGCTTCGCTGGTCAAACAGGGAGGGTTTACCCGGACGGATGAAAAACTGGTGGAAATGCAGAATGGCTGCATTTGCTGTACGCTTCGTGAGGATTTGATGATTGAAGTGGAAAAATTGGCGAAACAACGGGACATTGATTACATCGTGATTGAATCGACTGGGATAAGCGAACCGGTACCTGTAGCCCAAACCTTCTCCTATGTTGATGAAAGCATGGGAATTGATTTATCGGAATATTGCAGGCTTGATACGATGGTTACCGTTGTTGATGGGTATAATTTTTGGCGAGACTTCACTTCCGGAGAAACACTCATTGACAGGATGCAGGCAACTGATGCTGGGGATGGCAGGGAAGTGGTCGATCTATTAATAGATCAGATAGAGTTCGCCAATGTCATCCTGTTAAATAAAATCGATCTTATGGATGCTGACGCCGTTGAGGAATTGAAAGCGGTTCTTCATAAAATGAATGCGGATGCGAGGATCATTGAAACAAACCATTCCAAGGTGCCGCTAAAGGAAGTATTGAATACACATTTATTTGACTTTGAAGAGGCAAGCCAAGGAGCGGGCTGGATAAAGGAATTGAATGAAGAGCATATCCCGGAGACCTTGGAGTATGGGATTTCTTCTTTCGTTTACAGGAGGAAGATACCGTTTCACCCCGAACGGCTGATGGAGTGGTTAGAAAACTGGCCCGTACAAGTGGTGAGGGCGAAGGGCTTCCTTTGGCTGGCGTCGAGAAATGATACGGCAGGCCTGCTATCGCAAGCGGGACCGTCATTAACTTTACAAGCAGCCGGTAAATGGATCGCAGCTTACCCTGAGGAAGAACAGCGCCAAATTTTAAAGGAAGCACCTGAATTATTGGAACGGTGGAATGAGGTATACGGTGACAGGATGACGGAGCTGGTGATGATCGGCATTCATATGAATCAACAGGAAATCGAAAATGAATTAGATCAATGCTTATTGACGGAAATTGAGTTGCAGCAGGATTGGTCTCTGTATGAAGATCGATTGCCTGCATTTACTGAAATCGTTCATTAAAAAACTTTAGGAGGAAATAAAATGAGAGTAAACATTACGTTAGCATGCACAGAATCAGGGGACAGAAATTATATCACGACGAAAAACAAGCGGAATAATCCGGACAGGATCGAATTGAAAAAGTACTGCCCGCGATTGAAGAAACACACGCTTCACCGTGAAACGAAGTAATTTTAAGATTTAAATCGTAAAGATTATGATTTATAAGGGAGAATGGATGTAAAAGGAGGGAAGTTCATGTTGGAATGGATCATTATTGGCGGAGGCATTCAAGGTATGACGATGGCTGCATTTTTACTTAAGTCAGGAAAAACGACGGTGGACCAGCTGGCGATTGTGGATAGAAATGAAGAACCATTAGCAAGATGGAAGCATTGTACGGAAGTCATTTCAATGCCATATTTACGTTCTCCATCCGTACACCATCTGGATGTGAATCCCTTCAGCCTGCAGAAGTATGTGGAGAAGGCAGACTGGAAAAATAACTTTTACGGCCAATATAAGCGGCCATCCCTAAAATCCTTCAATGAACATTGTGTTCACTTGGCTGATGATTTATCCATTAAGCAGGCATGGGTGCAAGGGGAAGTCATCTCTGCCTGCAAAACGGGACAGGGCTGGGAAATCCAATTGCAAAACAAGCGACGGCTTGAGGGACAAAAACTTGTGATTTCAATTGGTATTGGCGAACAGCCTTATTGGCCTGAATGGGCACGGCAATTCAAACAAGAGCATGGGGGTCCGATTTACCACATATTTGATGAAAATATTCCGGACCTGACACAATTACAAGGACCCATAACGATCATTGGGGGCGGCATATCTTCTGTCCATCTCGCTTTAAAGCTGAGTAAAATCTATCCCCATGATGTAACGGTTCTGAAGCGGCATCATTTTAGAATTCATGATTTCGACAGTGATCCTGGTTGGTTGGGGCCGAAAAAACAGCGACCTTTCCGTGCTATATCCAGCTTTCAAAAAAGACGCGAGACCATTATCCAGGCCCGTAATAAGGGATCCATCCCACCTGACTTACATAAAGCGCTGATGAATCAGGTTAAACAGGGATTTTTGCGTGTCATGGATGATGAGGTGATAAACGCTGTGTGGAGGGATGGGCATATCAGCCTTAGGGATAAAAACGAAAAGGTCATTCAACAAACCGGGACGATCCTTTTAGCGACCGGCTTTAAGTCATCAATGCCAGGGAAGGATTGGCTGATGCCAGTCATCCGGTCGCATGATTTACGCTGCGCGGAATGTGGTTATCCAATCGTATCGCAGTCGTTGCAGTGGGGACCTGGTTTATATGTCACGGGAGCATTGGCTGAACTTGAAATGGGACCGATATCCAGGAATATATCGGGAGCAAGACAGGCAGCGGAACGAATTGTGAATAGTTTATAGATATAAAATCAAGATCTTTAAAAAGGAGAATTAAAATGGCGAAAAAATCCAAGGTGATAAAAGCGGAAAAACAGTTGGCAATGGTCGAAAAGTATGCAGAACTTAGAAAGGAATTGAAAGAGAAAGGGGATTATGCCGCATTGGCCAAACTCCCTCGTGATTCCTCGCCGACAAGGGTCCATAATCGTTGTGGAGTAACGGGGAGGCCACGTGGATATATGCGCAAATTCAACATGTCGCGTATCGTTTTTAGGGAACTTGCTCATAAAGGGCAGCTGCCGGGTGTCAAAAAGTCAAGCTGGTGAAGCGGGAGTTCTAAATCATTGATAAGAAAAGGAGCCCTTGTTAAACAAGGGCTCCTGAGTTTGTAGACAAAAGGGATTCCATCGGAATTTTTAAACAAAGTTGATTGGAGCGGATGTGCGAGGCTCCTGCTTAGTATAGCGAGTCCCAGGGAGACCCCGCAGGCGCAAAGGCGCCGAGGAGACTCCCGGACCGCCCGTGGAAAGCGAGTGCCTGGAGAGGAAATCAACGTTCATTGTACAAACCATAAAAAAACTGGGGGCAAACCCGCTTTTCTTCGAGTTTGTCTACAGTCTGAAGGTTCTTATCTAATTTTAGATAAGAACCTTTTTATATGCTTAATTATCTTTAATTTCTTCTTCTAATTCTTCAATTTCTAAATTCCATTTATCACGTGTACTATACAAGATTTCACGTACAAAACTCGAAAAGGAATTTTTATTTTGGTTTATTTCCTGTTCTAATTTTTTGAGATCTTCTTTTAATTTTTCAACTACTTCTTTTTTCTCATCAATAGATATTCATAAATTCTTCTCATAAAAAATCCTTTCTTCATGTAGAAAGCTAACTTATGGTGTCTGTCAACGTTACCGGACCGTAGGGAGGATAAGGAGTTGATAAACGGTCTGAGCCCTTGTTAAAAACAAGGGCTCCTTCATCATTATAAAGATGTGATGCTTACTTGACTGCCTTTAATGCTTGTTCAGATATATAGAAGTCTTTTCCGTTGTAAACGGTTATGGCATTTATTTCCTTTTGTTTAGTGGATTTAGGAGTCTTGCTGATAACGATATTCTTATTTGCAGGCAACTCTACTTTTTGCTGCCCCTTTTTCGCTACGAAAACTGGGTTATTCGGGTCTGTCACATCAATACGGGTAGAATATCCTTTTTTCTCAAAGGAATCTTTAGCATTCATGTATAGTTTATTCGATAATTTTTGTAAATCAAAGCCCATGAATTCGGCCATTTTTTTAGGGAGATCTGTATTCTCCACTAATCCAGTCGGTTTTGAAGGGCCATAAGAGTATAGGAAAACGTCTTCCCCTGTATGACCGCCAGTTGTAAAGCCAATGTTGGCACGGTTAGCAAGCATCTTTGTCATTTCAGCACCTATGTTTTTGGAAGAGGTAAGTTTTGCTGATTCTTCAGAAGTCAGATCATCAAGTCCATACAGTGCTGCAACTTCTTTTAGATTGGAATGATCTGGTTTCAACTTACTTAAAGCTCCTTCGACAGTCATCTTCGCTTTCTTTAATGGATCGATATAGGCTGAAACGGGTGTTTCTGGGTAGGAGGAGTTCGTGTTTACGTTACCCATTGTAATTCCGCTGTTCCCATGGTCCGTTACTGCAATGACCATCGTGTTTCCGTCATTTTTTGCAAACTTAAGGGCTTCGTTCACGGCATCATCAAAAGATAAAGTATCACTAATCATTCCGATCGTGTCGTTTCCGTGAGCAGCCCAGTCAATCTTGCTTCCTTCGACAAATAAGAAGAAACCATCTTTATCTTTTTTCAAGGTTTTAAGGGCTTTATTGGTCATTTCAGCTAAAGTGGGTTCACTTGGCTTTGTTGTTTTACGATCTAAATCATATGCCAGGGCACTTGGTGCAAAGCTTCCCCAAATTTTATTCGATTTTGAGTTTAACAGCTCGTCACGGGTTTCAACAAAATCATATTTGTCTTCCTCGAGCACTTTCAAAAGGTTTTCACCATCAATTCTTGCATTTTTTGTTTTACCTGGTAAAAGGGATTCTTTGCCCCCTCCCAAAACGACGTCAATCCCCTGATAAACCTGCTGTTCCGCAATATCACCATAATTGCTACGGTGTGTCACGTGAGCGGAGAAGCCTGCGGGTGTAGCATGCTGGATTTCAGATGTAGAAATGATGCCAGTAGCCTTTCCGGCTTGTTTCGCACCCTCCAAAACGTTAGCGACTGGTTTTTGTGCATTTTTCGGATTAACCGGATCGAGCCCTGGAGAATTAACGATGGATGGCAGGACACCGACAAATTTATCATTTGATTTATTTCCTGTCGCAAGGGCTGTTGCTGCAGGAGCTGAGTCCGTAATGGCCGATTCAGCTGAGTATGTACGCATGCCGCCAGTCAGCATTTCGTCCATGGCTAGATTATCGCCTTTATACCACCTTGAAAGGGTTGTGGCTCCTGTGCTTGTTCCATCCATCACCATCATGATGACGTTTGTTGGTTCTTTTTTCTTGTCTTTTGCCTGAACATCTTCCTTCATTGTTGAAATACCCAGTGATGATATGGCCACTGCGCCCGCTAACGTAATTCCTGCTACCTTTTTGCTCATTTTCCCCAAAATGCATACCTCCAAAAAAATATAATTATTACATCTTAGGATAAATGTAGTATATTAAGAAATTCCTTCATTTAAGTAAAGAAAAGATTTTTATCTGTAAATTTTGTTAAGCTTGAATAAGCGGCTTGCAAAGTGAACGTTAAAAAAGCAGAAGTCTCTAAGACTCTGCCTTTTTAGTATGCTTTTTACCTTTGGAAAAATTCAATCCACTCTTTTTCCGGTCCATATACGTAGAAATAGCGATAACCATTTGGAAGGGTGACGATCTCTTCATCAATCAGCTCGGTGTTATTCAAGCTTTTGATCCGGGCATATTCTTCTTCGATATCATCCACGGTAATGGCAAAATGGTGGATCGTTGCTTCGGATGGCAGTGTGTCGCTATATCCCTGAATCAATTCTATTTCTGTTTCGTCCGACTCTTCGTAACCGAGGAATGCCAGTTCGATCACCCCGTTAGTATGAGTCATGCGTGCTTTTAATTTTAAATCCAGTACATCTTGATAAAAGGCGATGGATTTTTCAAGATCTTTTACAACAACGCCAATGTGGTCGACCCTTTTCACAGCCAATAAATCTTCCTCCTCCATTATATCTAGGTGCAATTCGCTAATATTAGTATATATAAGATTATTCGGAATTAAATTACTTTTTTATAGCCGTTTTAGATAATTTTTTAAATGATGTTAATAAAGGGGAAGTATTGGTGAATAATGAAAAATAACAAATGGCTTATGGGATAATACTTTTCTTCCATAATATTTCTTGATAGATTCTTTTCTTGGAAAGAAAGGTATTCATCATTTTTCAGGGCAAAAATTTGTTTCTAAATGGAATAGTCGATATACTATGGAAACAACTCCATTATTAATGGATATGAGAGGAGAGGTAGTATGGGAAAAATTCGTGAAGGTGAAGTTTTCACCCTTACTGATGACAGTGATGAAGGCCATGAGGTTGAGGTTTTAGGATCATTGGATGTAGAAGGAACGGAATATGTTGCAGTAGGTTTGCTTGAAGATATTGAAGAGGATACAGATGAAGATATCGATATTTTCTTTTTCAGGGTCGAAGGCGAAGGTGAACTGCTCGATATCGAATCGGATGAAGAATTCGAGAAGGTATCATTGGCGTTTGAAGCGGCATTTGAAGCGAAAGAATGACAAGATAAAAGACGGCACAATGTGTGCCGCCTTTTTTATATGTATAAGGAAAGTATTGGCCCCGCCTTCGCCAAATACCATGATAGCCACGCGTGCTATCCAGCCTTACTTAAGTATAGGGCTGTATTATTGATAGGACGTGTACTCCATATGAAGATTTTGTTAATAAACGGAGTATTTTTCCATGTCCGAGACATAGGATAAAAAAGTGGAGGTGATGGGATGGCCGTTGTAAAGCACACTGATGCCGATATTGCCTTATTGGCAAGATTGCTTAGGGCGGAAGGTGAGGGTGAAGGTGATCAAGGCATGCTGATGATCGGTAATGTAGGGGTCAATCGGATTAGGTCGAATTGTTCCGATTTCAAAGGGTTGAGGACGATTCCAGACATGATTTATCAGGAGCATGCCTTTGAAGCTGTACAGAAGGGGTATTTTTATCAGCGGGCAAGGGACAGGGAAAAGTGGCTTGCGCGCCGTAGCGTTAGCGGCGAAAGGCTATGGCCTTCGAAATTTAGCCTATGGTACTTCAGGCCACCGGGAGATTGTCCGGCAACCTGGTATAATCAGCCCCTGGTTGGGCGTTTCAAGCTCCATTGCTTTTATGAACCAACAGGTACAGAATGCCCGAATATTTATAATACATTTTAAGGAACAGGCTGAACCTTATGGAGGTTTGGCCTCTTTGTGCATCAATCCTTAACTTGGAAAAAACATATGATAAAACTGGCAAATGATTTACTGATACTGTAATATTGAGACTGTAAATTTCCGGATAAGAAAGGAATAAAAAATTGATGAGTAAGAGGCTTATTAATTATGGACAAGGGCAAATGGGAGAACAGCATCCGGAGGATAGTACCGAGAAATTCAAGTCTTTCATGGAGAACAACCCGGACGCCATTTCCATTGTTGATCTGGAAGGAAAGACCCTTCAGGTGAATGCAGCTTTTGAAGAGTTATTCGGATGGACGAATGATGAGCTCATTGGCATGCCGTTTCCAATTATTCCTGATTTCTTGAAGGAGTCAGTCAATGAATTGCATGACCAAATTAAGGCAGGGGTACAAAAGAAAGGCTTTGAAACGGTCAGGTTAAGGAAGGATGGCCAGTTAATCGATGTAAGCATCTCCCTGTTTAATATCCGCGATAATGAAAATGAGCCGTGCGCATTGGTTTTCGTTTATCGTGATATTACGAAACAAAAACTTGCTGAAGCCGCCTTGAAGGAAAGCGAGCAAAGGTATCGCAGTTTAGTGGAGGTGTCACCTGAAGCGATTTTTGTACATCGCAATGGGATCATCGAGTATATGAATCCCATGGGGGCAAAAATGCTTGGGATGGATAGTGTAGAAGATATTATCGGTAAATCGGTTTTCCAGTTCGTTCACCTGGAGTCCCGGGAAAGTGTACAAAAAAGAATCGAAATCATGAGGGACGATCACCAGGCGGTTGGTTTACTGGAACAAAAGTTCATTCGGCTTGACGGACAAGCATTCTATGGAGAAACACTCGGTCTTCCGATTATTTATAAAGGTCAACCAGCCATACAGGTATTCTGTAGGGATATTACGGAGCGTAAAAAGACCGAAGAGCTACTCTGTAAATCCAATATGTTATCGGCGGTAGGGCAGATGGCTGCAGGCATCGCACATGAAATAAGAAATCCATTAACTACGGTCAAAGGCTTTTTGCAATTATTAAGGGAAGACCCTGAGCAAAAGGACTATCTTGAAATGATTGTCAGTGAAATTGAAAAAATCGAAATCCTGGCCAATGAGTTTTTAAGTTTAGCAGAGCCTGAAGCGAAGGTTTGTGAATTCATTCAGCTTAACGATTTATTGGATAGTGTGATTACGTTAGCCGAGTTTCAAGCGATATTGAATGATGTCGAAATCATCAAGGAATATAATACGGATTCGGCATCTGTCTTTGGCGAACCGAATCAGTTAAAACAAGTATTCACGAATGTCGTCAATAATGCGATAGAAGCCATGCCGAATGGCGGCAAACTTCATATACAGCTAAACCATGAAGGTGACTCTGTGATGATTCGGTTCATTGATCAAGGCTGCGGAATCTCAAATGAACGCATGAAGCATCTAGGGCAGCCTTTTTATAGCACATCTGAAAAAGGAACAGGGTTTGGGCTCATGGTCAGCACTAAAATCATCCATGAGCATAATGGGGAAATTCATTTCAGCAGCGAAGTGGGAGAAGGGACGATTGTGGATATCAGTCTTCCTATCAATGAAAGTTCACAATGAAAAGTGACGAGAAGCCTTGCTCTCGTCACTTTTTGGGTTATAGCTTAACGATCGTCCTGCCTCTAGCTTCCCCTTTTAATAGGGTAGGAAGGACGTCAGGCAATTCTTCAATTGTAATTTCCTGTTGAACGAGCTGTTCCAAGTGCTCTAGTTTAAAGTCGGTGGCAAGGCGGTGCCAAACTTTCAATCTTGTATCCATCGGGCAATTGACCGAATCGATCCCAAGTAAATTAACACCTCTTAGGATGAATGGAAAGACGGTGGCAGGAAGGCTTGTCCCAGCTGTCAATCCACTGACCGCCACAGCTCCGCCATACTTGATTTGGCTAAGGACCGAAGCTAACGGTTCACCGCCGACTGGATCTACCGCCCCGCTCCACTTCTGTTTGCCCAGAGCCCGCAGCTTGCCATCATATACATCTTCACGCGATACAATGGTCGCCGCGCCGATTTCCTTCAAGTATCCATGTTCCGATTCTTTTCCTGTACTCGCCTCAACGGAATAGCCAAGTTTGGAAAGGATCGAGACGGCAAAACTGCCGACCCCGCCAGTTGCACCAGTGACGAGAACGCTCCCTTGCCCAGGTGTGAGGTTATTTTCTTCCAGTCGCAGTACCGATAGTGCTGCAGTGAAACCGGCCGTTCCGATGATCATCGCCTCTTTCATTGTAAGGCCATCAGGAAGCGGGACGATCCAATCTGCAGGAACACGGGCAAATTGACTATAGCCCCCTGATTGGGAAACGCCAATCCCGTAGGAGGTCGCAATGACTTCGTCCCCTTCTTTAAAGCGGGAATCCTCAGATGAAACGACAACACCAGCCATATCAATTCCCGGAACGATCGGATAGCTGCTGACAATGTTTCCATTTGGAGTTGCTGCAAGGCTATCTTTATAGTTCACACCGGAATAATGAACACGGATGAGCACTTCGCCTTGAGGTAGATCATCAAGTGATAGTTTCTGAATGTTAACGGTGAATTGATCATCTTGCTTGTTCACGACTAACGCATCGAATTGCTGTATCATGGTTCGTTCCCCCTTATAATAATGAATCTACCCCATTATAAAAGAAAAAATATTGGAATGTATAATGATACAATTCGAAATAAGTAGCGCTTGCTTTTCTTTCTGCGTATAAAAATGGTACTATTAGATTTGATTAAGTTCATATTGAAGGAGATGTTTAACATGGCTAAAAAAGGATACATACTTATGGAAAATGGAGAAAAAATCGAATTCGACCTTTTCCCGAACGAAGCACCGAACACAGTGGCTAACTTCGAAAACTTGGCAAACACAGGATTTTATAATGGCGTAGTCTTTCACCGTGTAATCCCTGGTTTCGTAAGCCAAGGCGGAGATCCAACAGGTACAGGCGCAGGCGGAAGCGGCAAGCAAATCAAATGTGAAACAGAAGGAAACCCTCATAAACATGAGGCAGGAAGCCTATCTATGGCACATGCTGGAAAAGACACAGGCTCAAGCCAATTCTTCATCGTGCATGAACCACAACCGCATCTTAACGGTGTTCACACAGTATTCGGTAAAGTGACATCTGGACTTGAAACAGCCAAAGCCATGAAAAATGGCGACAAAATGGAAAAAGTCGAAGTTTTTGACGCTGAATGATGGAAGCGAAAAGAGGGGGCATTATGCTCCCTCTTTCTTTTTGCACTTCATGCGAAGACAGGGGAAATATAAAGTCATTTTGGCGTAATGCTTTCAGTGAAACGATATTTGACCTCTGTCAAGGTTTCTGAAAGATCCCATAATCTTTTCGAAGTTTCTTCATTATATAAGGTATCGATGATCTCGTCTTTTCTGGGAAAGCCTTTTCTGCTCTTCTTTCCATCGGGTCCGATATACTCCCCGCCTGTCAATGCAGGTTCCGTTGCGGCATAAAGGGTGGGCAATGCCCCCATACTTGCCGGCTGGGTGATGGTTTTGGAAAGAAAGTGCACGAATCTATTTATGGGTTTGCCAGAACCGCGTGACATGAGATTAGTATGGGAAAGGCCCGGATGACAGGCAACACTGATCGGGGTTGCGCCATGCTGGTTGAATTTATTCTGTAATTCGCGGGCGAAGAGTAGATTGGCCAGCTTGCTTTGCCCATAGTATTTCATTGGTTTATAACCGTTTTCACCATTTAGATTGTCGAAGTCTATATATCCATTGATGGCGGCCAAGCTGCTCAATGTGACCACACGCGATTTTGGCGTAGAAAGGATACGCGGAAGAAGGAGGCCTGTCAAAGCAAAATGACCGAGGTGATTGCTGCCGAATTGCAGCTCGAAGCCATCCTTCGTCTTACTGTAGGGCGGAATCATCACACCTGCGTTATTGATGAGGACGGAGAGAGATTCATAGTTTTCCTGAAAAGAATCGGCAAATTGCCGAATGCTGCTTAAATCACTTAAATCCAGCTGCATCACACGTACATTTGCCTTAGGATGGACCGATAAAATTCTATCGACCGCCTTTTCACCCTTTGAAGCATTCCGGACCGCAAGGATGATTTCTGCCCCCTTACCGGCCAGTGCAAAAGCCGTTTCGAAGCCAAGCCCACTATTGGCACCAGTAATCACAATGGTTTTCCCCGATACATCTGCCATTTCTTCGCCATTCCACTTTTCAATCATCCAATCACACCTTTCCACACAGTCTATATCTATCATATACCCAAATAATCCCCATATGTCACATTCTGTGTGGAGAACACAATGTGCTGTAGTCTATTTTTTAAAAAGATTAGCCGTCCATTAAGTAATCCATTATATTTTTCATGATCAGAATGACGGTTACGATGATAAATAATACTCTTACATATGCCACTCCTTTCTTAATGGCAAATTTAGAACCGGCCAACGCTCCTGCTATCATGGAGATCCCCATTGGAATTCCATAGGAAAAGTTAACGGTATCAAGGAATATGAACATCATGAGTGCTGCCAAATTACTTCCGAAGTTCAAAAATTTTGCATTTCCTGCAGAGTGCAAAAAATCAAAGCCGATCATTAAAAAGGCAAACAAAATGAAAGATCCCGTTCCAGCGCCCAAAAACCCATCATAAAAACCAATGGCAAATATAGCGAACGCAAATAGTGCAGCCTTTTTCCATGTGAGTTTATGGTAATTCGATTTCTGGCCCCAGTCCTTTTTAAAAAAGGTATAAATGGCAATAGCTATTAATAGGACCAAGATCATTGGCTTTAATAATTCAGGAGAGACGAAATTGACAACCCAAGCTCCTAGCAGGGAACCTATGAAAATCAATGGGAAAAGTTTGGAAACCAATTTGAAATCAACCTTACCTGAGCGAATGAAGGCAATGGTACTTGTTAAAGACCCCATGGAACTTGCTAACTTATTCGTCGCGATCGCTGCTGACGGGGAAAGTCCTGAAAATAATAAAGCGGGTATCGAGATCAGGCCACCGCCGCCGACCACGGAATCGATGAATGCTGCCAAAAACCCGAAAATCATCAGCAGCAAAAGTGTTGAAATATGTATATCTTCCATCCAAGAAGCCTCCTTATCAATGGCATTATGGCTGAAATGCTTGTTTTGCTGAAGCCATAACCCAAGTTTTCATATTAGTCACTATTTAGATAGTAACTAATATGAACTGTCCTGTAAATAAGAATATTCGAGTCATACCGTTTGAAATCGAATAGATTTCGATAAGAGATTTGGTATGATAGGCATATAACTTACTAAAAGCACTAGGAGGTACTATGCAAGATATCATTCAAAAACTACAGTCTCTCGGGTTTAGTCAATATGAAGCAAAGGCTTATGTTTCTTTGGTTCGCCAAGGCCCAACCAGTGCCTATCAAGTAAGCAAGGAATCAGGAATTCCAAGGGCCCGAATCTATGAAATATTAAATGGACTGCAAGAAGAAGGAATCGTCTTAAAAGAGGAAATCAATGACTCGATAAAATATTCGCCGCTTCCAGTCGATGTTTTTTTGGAATCGGTTCAATCAAAATGGAACAATACCTATCAATCCATCAGCCATACACTAAAACAATTCGAGAAAATCGAACCGATGTCCGACAATCGTGTAATGACACTTAAAGGTGAAGGGCACATCCTATCCTTCTGCCGTACTTTGATTCACAAAGCCGAGAAAAGGGTGGTGGTTTCCTTATGGGACGAGATGTATGGAAAACTTGAACAAGAGCTAAAAGGGGTCGCCGCGCATTGCACACTCAAGGGGATTGCATTTCAGGTTGAAAACCCATTATCAGGTATAGATATACATCGCAAAACAAGCTATGTGGAAAATATCGGAGAAAACAAATGGTTCATCTTATCCATTGATGGCAAGGAGACGATTTACGGCCCTTCCCCCGAAACGAGAGAAACGGCGTTCTACACAGATGATCCCATTCATATCAATTTTCTCGAAAACTACATTTGGCATGATATCCTCGTTAACCGCTTGGTTAAAAAGGATGAGGAAGGTGCCGAGAAATGGATTTCAAGTGAAAGAGACCGTTTTTTCTCCCTATAAGATGAAAAAAAGCTGATAACCCCATATGCAGGGGGTATCGGCTTTTTGGTTTTTGTACCAGAGTCATTCGGATAAAAGGGTTTTAGGAAATCTAATGGCCGTGGGCAAGCTGGATTTATCTCGATAAGACCTGTAAGACACAATCGTATGATTATGCGCTTGAACATCCAACTGGAGAATCTGTGAGCTTTTCATTTCCAAATAGTACGTGACGTCTTCTTTTTGTAAATGATAAAAAGAAAAAGGGATCCCTAAAAGGTTTTTCCTGATTAGTTTTGTTTCGGGCTGATTGATGATGTGTTCACTCAATTCCGCTATCGTAACTGAAGTTGTTCCCGTTATGGCTGTTATTTTTTCTTTTGCATAATCGACTGCATGGCTGAAGGTGACGGCAATATTCTTCAAGATTCCGTTCATGGGGGCATCTCCTTTGAATTAGGCTATGTATGTAGTATGGTACTCGGCTAATGCTTTATGCAAAAAAATCCGCAATGATGATATAGAATTGTCACTTTATGAACATGATTAAGAAGTGTGCAATGAAATCAATAAAAGGGCAATCAAGAAAGGACAGAGAAAATGTCAATGAAGGTCAAAGCATGAAGAATAAAAAAATATATATGGGCCTGCTTTTCATCGCAATCCTCGCTTTTTCAGCAGTGTTCATTCAGTTGAATATGGATGTGAATTCCAGGGCGGAAAAAGAGGAGGACGCCGATGCGGATAGTCATGAGAAAATAGAGAAATTGCTGAAAAAAATGACGCTTGAAGAAAAAATCGGACAGCTTATGATGGTCGGTTTCAAGGGAACTGAAAAGAGCGATGAAATTACGGAGCTCATCGAACAAAAACATATAGGAGGCGTCATTTATTTTGACCGTAATATGAAATCACCTAAACAAGTGGCCAGGTTATCCAATTCGCTTCAGCAAACGGCCGATCAAAGTACACATTCGCTACCATTGATGGTGGCCATCGATCAGGAAGGCGGGGACATCATGAGGATGAAGGAAAGGGTATCGCCCCTCCCTGCTCAACAGGATCTTGGGAAAAATGCCTCCATTGAAGACATGTACAAGGTGGCCAAGTTGAATGGGACAGAACTGGGCTCCATGGGGATTAACATTAATTTTGCCCCTGTACTTGATCTATCGAAAACGGATAAGCGTTCATTGGGGCAAGATCCGGAAATGGTCTATCAATACGGAAGGAAAGCCATTCAAGGCTTGAATGATGTTTCGATAACTGGTGCATTGAAGCACTTTCCGGGAAACGGACGCAGCGAAATCGATCCGCATGTCGAAACATCTTCCGTGGAGGCAAACCAACTAGATCTGGAAAATTCGGATATCTATCCTTTCAAGCAAATCATAAGTGAAATGGATAACCAAAAGTTTTTCGTAATGGTGACCCACATTAAATATCCAGCCTATGATAAAGAAAAACCTGCAAGCCTTTCTAAAATCATCATAGAAGACCTGCTTCGGGGGAAACTCAAATATGAAGGACTTGTCGTTACCGACGATTTGGAAATGGGAGCTGTGAACAAGTATTTCTCCTATGAAGAGATGGGGAAGCAGGCAATCCTTGCAGGAGCTGACTTATTACTTGTCTGTCATGAATATTCCCATGAGCTTGAGGTATATGACGGATTACTGCAAGCAGTAAAAGCAGGGGAAGTTCCAATGGATAGAATTAACGAGTCAGTGAAAAGAGTGCTGACATATAAACTTAACAACATGAAGAAAACGAAAGCTGATCCGGATCAAGCGGAAAAAGTGGTGAAAAATCCTGAAAGCATAAAGTTTATCGAAAGCCTGAGCGAGGATGAATAAAAGCGGGACCGCTCTTTCAAAAGGATGCTTTTGTTTAAATCAGCTGATAGAGGGAATACTATATATGACTAACTTGAAGGAGGAAACTAACATGCCATCAAACAAAATGCTTGGAACCGTCCTGATAGGAGCAGCTGCATTTTTAATGCGCAATAAGAAAACCCGTGAAAAAACCATGAGTCAAATAAGATCCCTAGCCACCCCAGAAACCATTGATAAGGTTAAGAGCCAATTCCAATCAATAACCAAAACTAAATCAAGTAACCCATCCGTACGTTAAGGTGAAATAAAACTTAGAGAAGAACCATTAATTTCCGTCGACTGTTTGCCAAGCCTCTTGGCTCAAATGGAGTCTCGGTTGGCAGGAGTGATGCGAATTTCTCCAAACTAGAGAGTGTAATAAATCATGGTTCGGGATGTGAGCATTCGATTCAAAAAGCCCCATTAAGTTATTCTTAATGGGGCTTTTTTTATTGCTTAACATTCTCTTAGTAAACCATTAACGATTAAAATCCCAGTGAATTCATGCCGTAAAAGGAAAAGCACTCGTTTATTTCGAAGACCATGGAAAGGTATTCAAAAGTACAAGTGCTTTCATGAAGGATCAATGATCATTCAGCTTCATCTTCGCCGTCATTTTCTTTATTGAACCAAAGCGGATCCTCATTATCGACTTCACCATTATAATTGATCAGGATTTCTTCTCCTGCCTTTATGTCGGTGTAAGCAAAGAAATCAAACGTATGATTCTTGAAGTTTATGTCATACGTAGCGTTGGGTGTATAAGAATGATTAAACAGCATGCCATAGCCTAAAAGCATGGCAGTATGGTTAATTCCATATTCAAACGCATAATCAGCCAGCAATGTTTTCTCTATGAAAACATGCTCCTCGTTCGGATATGCAATGACAGGTGCCTCATGCAAAAGCTCACCTTTTTTAATATCTCGTGTTGCGAATACGCCTCTATTGAACTCACCATCACTGAGTGTGGAAGTTTTAACTTCAATCATGTTCGTCACCTACTTGTTCTATTCAATATAGTCCAGATCATCTAAGCTTGACAGTTAATAAGAAGAAAAGCAACTATTTTACGGAATTAATCATTTTTAGCAAACGGCCCAGATTGTTTTTATTGAGGCTCTATCTGTGCCGTAGGACGGAATTCTTCACATGAAGGACGAAAAATGGTAACGAACGGCCGAAATGATCCTCGGAAGGTTGAAGTCATTACAATATATAAGAAAAAACACCTCCGCTAGAAGTGGAGCTAGGGAGGTGTTTGATATATAGGTAAATCTCTTAATTCACACCGACAGCTGTAAAGGCATTTTTGACAGCAGTGACTTCTGCACTGCTTGAACCGTATAAATCAGAGGCCGATTGTATGACCGCCGCTCTGGCTTGTGAAAAAGTCGACGAGGTAGTTAAATATGTTGTGTTTGCCCGGTAAAAGATCGTTCCTAGTTTATCGATGCCGATTCCGGATACAGTCACGCCATGGTGGGTTCCGCCTGCAGAGATTAAATAAGCTGCCTTATTAATGATTCCGCTGTTCGTGTGGACTCCGCCATTATCACCCGTTCCTGTATAACGGTTCGAATAATGGTCAGGGTCACCATTCAATGTAGGATTAGCCATCGAGCGGAGTGCATCACCGGGAATGTTAGGTGTGTAAATATCTTCCCCGACCAAATAATCGGCTTTGGCACTTTGATTCTTAAATTCTACAACGGTGCCAAAAATATCAGATATCGCTTCATTCAAAGCACCGGATTCATATTGATAGGTAAGATTCGATTCCGAGGAAGTAACGGCATGCGTCAGTTCATGTGCGACGACATCGAGCCCGCCGGACAATGGGATGAACGTCGTGCCATCTCCATCACCGTAAACCATTTGGGTGCCATCCCAGAAAGCATTATTGTATCTTGAGCCATAATGGACGGTTGATTTCAGGATGGTTCCATTACCATCATAGGAGTTCCTGCCAAATGTCGATTTGTAATAATCATAGGTTTTACCCGCATAATAATGGGCATCCACCGCAGCTTTATCGGCAGAAGCAGTAAAAGCATTTGTTGTGTTGGAAAAGAGTGTACCAGGCAATCTTGAACGGTTATTGGCATTATACGTGTAAATGCCTTTACCGCGTGTATTGTCTTGTAAGTAGTATTGACCGTTGGATAAGGTAGTGTTCAGCGACACGGTATTGTTTAAGACGCCCGTGCCCGTTCCGACGGAGTTGGTCCCCGTCACCTCATCTAGTGTATTATATTTATTCAGGATTTTACCCGTTTTGACTGAGATGAAATAATTATGATTTCCTGGTTCCGGACTTAAGAATTTCAAATTGACTTTATATACATAATCTGCCTTGCCTTCATTTGCGTAGACATATAGGTCAGATTCAGGTGATTGTTCGTAGGCAGGTGTGAACCCAAGATCGGCTTCAGCTATTTTGATAGCTTCGGATTCGCTGATGCCCTTTTTAGCCTTTTTCCCTAATTTCGTGTTTAGATTGGCTTCAACCGTACCGGACACGACAGTCAATACACCTTTAGCGTCAATCAATACTGCTTGTGTGGAATTCCATACAGGTACGCCTTTATAGGTTTGCTGTAATTTAAGGACGGTATTGCCTAGTTCATCCTTGCTTTCTTTCTCGATCGTGAAGGAGTCCTTCGCCTTTTGCTTTTCTAGCTTGTAAGACTTTTTGTTTTCATCAAAAAAGGTAAGAATGATTTCTTCTGCCGTTTGCTTTGATGGGTCCGTAAGTTTCCCAGACTTGTATTCTAGCGAATCCTTATGCTTATTATACTTCTCAACACTTAATACATTTTTTGCCGCTAAAGCTTCTTGATGGGGAATAGCAGAAAATAATAGACCGACGGATAGTGCAGTTCCTAAAAATACCTTACCTTTCAAAACACTCAACTCCTTCATGAGAATACCTCATTTTTACATCGTTTCATATTATTATCAAATGGAGAAAACTCGCAAAAAATATGACATTTAAAGGAATAAAATGGATAAAAATGGATTTTAATAGAAATATTCTTTGAATATATTCTTTTAGTAATATTTGGAATGTATTTAAATTAATCCAAATGAATAAAAGTGCAAAAAAACATGGCATAATGTGCAAAAAAACGTGGCGTAAAGTGCAAAAAAATTTGTCTATTGAAGGTATTTTTTAAAATAATTTGTGGAATATTGCGTTTTGTAAATCTGGCATGAAAATTGCATATATTCAGAAAAGGAATTCGAATTGTAAATTAGATCTATTTGAAAGTTTATGAAATAGGAAAATTTATTAAATGGATTTCCCCATATATGAAAGCGCTTATATAGAAAGGGATGAAAAATTATGATACCAAAACAAGAAAATGACATCTTGCAACCTCCACAGCAAGAAGAACAAGAATTAAAGCGCGGTTTAAAATCCCGCCATTTAACGATGATTTCCATTGGCGGCGCTATTGGCACCGGGCTGTTCCTCAGCAGCGGGGCAGCCATTCATACAGCTGGGCCAGGCGGCGCGCTACTTGCTTATGCCTTAGTTGGGGCAATGGTGTACTTTGTGATGACGAGTTTAGGGGAACTGGCAGCCTTTATGCCGACAAGCGGATCCTTCAGTACCTATGGATCTAAATTCGTCGATCCGGCATTTGGTTTTGCCTTGGGATGGACATATTGGTTCAATTGGTCGATGACGATAGCCGCAGAGTTGGCAGCCTCGACAATGATCATGAAATTCTGGTTTCCGAATAGTCCATCATTGTTATGGAGTTCATCATTCTTGGTGCTCATTTTCCTATTGAACTATTTATCCGTTAAAGGATATGGTGAAGGGGAATACTGGTTTTCCTTCATAAAAGTAACAGCGATCGTTATTTTTATAATCGTCGGACTGCTAATGATCGTCGGCATTATGGGTGGCGAAGCAGTTGGATTTAAAAACTTCACCGTCGATGACGCTCCTTTCCCGGGTGGATTCATGGGTGTCTTCATCGTTTTCATAGCGGCTGGCTTTTCTTTTCAAGGTACCGAAATTGTCGGTGTGGCTGCCGGGGAAAGTGAAGATCCTGCACGGAATATACCGAAGGCGATTAAAAGTGTCTTCTGGAGGATCTTGCTCTTTTACGTATTGGCAATCTTCGTAATAGGACTGCTTATCCCTTATACGAACCCAAGTTTACAAGGTGATAACGTCATGGTAAGCCCATTCACGCTCATCTTTGAAAAAGCTGGAGTGGCCTTTGCTGCTTCGCTTATGAATGCCGTCATTTTAACAGCGGTCTTATCTGCAGGTAACTCTAGTCTATATGCATCTACGCGTATGTTATATTCAATGGCAAAGGATGGGCAAGCACCTCGTTTGTTTGCAAAACTTAATAAACGCGGAGTACCGGTTGCAGGCATGATTTTGACATGTTCCATCGGCATGCTGGCCTTTTTAGCTTCCATATTCGGTGATGGTAAAGTGTATATTTGGTTAATGAATGCCATTGGAATTACAGGATTCATCTTTTGGCTGGGCATTTCCATCAGCCATTACCGTTTCCGGAAAGCATTCATCGCTCAAGGCCATTCATTGGAGAAGCTGCCATATAAGGCATTATGGTTCCCGATTGGACCGATCTTTGCCATTTTAATTGGCATGATCGTCATCCTGTCCCAAAATATCCAGGCCTTTTTCTCAGACCATATCGATTGGGGCAGTGTAATAGCTGCATACCTGGGAATCCCGCTTTTCCTTGGTCTATGGTTTGGTTATAAACTGGTAAGAAAGACCAAATTCGTTAAACTTGATGAAGTCGAATTTGACTTTGACAAAAAATATGAATGAACAAGCTTAAAGTAAAGCAGCCGGACAATTCAGTTTTAAATTGTCCGGCTTTTATTTGTTTTGTATAAGCTCATTATCAAAGGCTAGGAATCTGATTCCTAGCCTTTGATTTTTTGTCGAATGGAAATTTATACAAATATTGAGTGAGGTGTTATATGATAATCGTAAACTCTGCTAAATTGCATGTACAGAACGGCGGGAAAGCTTTTAATATTTCCAAGGGAAAGGGAAGGTGCACGGCTGATGACCTTATTGACTCATTTAAAAGTATTGGACTTTTCAACGTTACTGCCCGGCCCATTTGCCACTTTGATGCTAGCGGATTTAGGAGCGGATGTTTTGAAGGTGGAGAGGCCGGGAGCAAAGGATTCATGGGGTGTGAACCAATATCTTAACAGATCGAAGCAGTCGATCACACTGGATTTAAAACAATCCGAGTCAATCGAATCCGTAAAAAACCTAGTGACGGAATACGATATCGTCATTGAACAATTCCGTCCAGGTTTCATGGAACGCCTCGGACTGGGGTATGAGGCATTAAAATCGATCAATCCAAAGCTGATTTACTGTTCCATCACGGGCTTCGGCCAGACTGGTCCCTATAAAGACCGACCGGGACATGATATCAATTATATTTCGATTGCAGGCCTATCAGGCTATTCCGGTACGAAAAAGGCCGGCCCGGCAAAAAACGGAACCCAAATAGCAGATCTTGCCGGAGGCTCGCTGCATGCTGTCATCGGTATATTATCTGCAGTCATTCACAGGGAAAGAACAGGATTCGGCCAAGCCATCGACATCAGCATGACCGACTGCAGTTTTGCATTGAATGCCATATCCGCACCTTTGAATCTACAAGGGGGCCTTGAGCTTGAACCAGAAAAACTGATGTTGAACGGAGGGTCCTTTTATGACTTTTACGAAACGAAAGACGGACGCTATTTTTCGGTAGGAAGCCTTGAGCCCCCTTTTCGAAAAGCATTATGTGAAGCCATCGGTGCACCCGAATTATATGAATTGAGCATGAAAAGCGATGAAGAAAGCGGAATCAGGTTTAAAACGGCCGTCCGACTGGCTTTCCTCGAAAGGGATTTTCATGAATGGCAGAAGATATTCGCTGATTTCGAGGCATGTGCAGAACCAGTGCTGACCTTCACCGAAGCGGCCGAGCATCCCCAATTGAAGGCGAGGGGAATGATCGTCGAGGTACCTGACGGAAAAGGAAATGTCCAAAAGCAAATCGCCTGCCCGATCAAAACATCGGTTTTCACCCCTGAATATAAACATGCAGGCTTGAGGCCAGGACAAAACAACGCAGAAATTCTTCGAACCCCCAATCGCTAAATAAAGATGTAAAGGCTATCACTTTTCCGGGTTCTTTGGAAGGAGATAGCCTTTTTTGAATGCCGGAAAAGCAGGAGGAGGGTCAAATTAAGATGGAGTCCGGGGATATGTTGGAAACAGTCCAAATTAAGCAGAAGGAGAACGATTATCCTCTTATCACTTGTGGAAAGCAACATATTACCACTGTGAAAATTTACTAGTTATAACTAGTGTGGGCAGGGTATCAGAGTAGCATCCTGGTAAAGAAATGGCTCTGGTGAGGAGGGGTAGTTAAATATGTTTGGTCTCTCTGATATCATTAAATTTCTATTTTCCTTTTTTTTGATCATGCCGATCGTTACACTGATACATTTGAGCGGGCATATTTTCTTTGTTACGATCTTTGGGGGATCAGAAAAGAAAATCTTGATCGGTTGTGGTAATAAGCTTTTCGCCTTTCGGAACATAGAAGTGAGGAAATATTATTTCTGGAATGGGACTTGCGAGTTCAAGGGATTGAAACATGATAATCGATTGACGAATACGCTGATCTATTTAGGGGGGGCTATCTTTAATTTGATCAGCATGCTGATCATATATAGCTTAGTGTATCAGAATATCCTGGACAGCTCGGTAATCTGGTATCAATTTATCTATTTTTCATTCTATATTATGTTTTTCTCCTTGTTTCCTATGTATTTCTCGGACGGATCGCCTAGTGATGGGAAGGCTGCGGAATTGGCCTTGAGAAACAAGCTGGAAAATAGGGTGACGGATGATATATTTGTGAAGAAAATGGATGATGAAGATAGCTGCAAGTAAAAAGGGACGTGCAGGTGGCCGTTCTTTTTTTGTTTGCTTTCGGATTTTAAGTGTAAACCTAATCGGCACGCTTAAAGCCGATTAGGTTGTATGAATCCTGTAAATAAGTTTCAAAGCCTACGGAAAATAATCATTCCCATACTTCTTTTGCTGCTTCAACGACGAATTTCAGCTTTTCCCATTGCTGATCTTCGGTTAGCTTGTTGCCGTGATGGGTGGAGGCGAAGCCGCATTGAGGGCTTAAGCATAATTGTTCGAGCGGAACGAATTCCGAGGCTTCTTTGATGCGTGCCTTAACAGCTTCCCTGTCTTCGATTTCTCCATTTTTTGAAGTGACGACTCCCAGGACGACACGTGCTCCGCCATTTGGAATGTATTCCAATGGTTTGAAATCCCCTGAGCGTTGATCATCATATTCCAAGAAGAATCCATCCACTTTTTCTTTTGCCAATAAAGTTGGGGCGATACGGGCATAGCTACCTTCAAACGCCCATGTCGACTGGTAGTTTCCGCGACATAGGTGGGTAGTGACGACAAGGTCTTCTGGTTTGCCTTCCAATGCTCCATTAATGACACGAAGTGCAAGATCAATTAACTGTTCCCTCGTATATTTTCCATCTTTGAACTGGAAATCTGGAGATGAAAGTCTGGCAATATATACATCATCCAATTGAAGATAACGCACACCTGCTTCATAAAAGGCTTTCAAAGCGTGCTGATAGGCTTTGATGATATCATTTGCATATTCTTCAATATCAGGGTAGATGTCTGCATTATGAATGCCTGCAGCAAATAATTGATTCGGACTGGGAATGGTTTGCTTGGCAACTGCACGTCCGTTCACGATTTGGTCCAATTCAATGAAATCACGAATGAAGGGATGTTCAGGGTTGAATGAAACCTTCCCGGTATTGCGGACATTATATCTCTCTGTTTCCACACCATCGAATGTGAGGCCTTTTTCAGTAACATATCCCTCGATGCCATTTAAATGTTCGAGGAAGTCAAAGTGCCACCATGTTCGCCTGAACTCACCGTCCGTAACGGCCTCTAATCCAACTTCAATTTGTTTATCGACAATCCGTTCGATTTCTTCGGTTTCAACTTCACGGAGCCGCTCTGCCGAAAGGGTACCATCCCTAAATTGTTTCCTGGCAATATGTAAACGTTCTGGTCTTAATAAACTTCCGACGTGGTCCGCCCTGAATGGTGCTTTCGTTAATGTGATGGACATGTTGCATTCCTTCTTTCCTTTTAAAAATAAAAAACCTCTTCTTAAAAATAAGAAGAGGTGTTGGCAACAAAGCTATATACTCTTCTTATCTTCAAGCTTTTACACTTCTGGAATTAGCACAGTACAAGATCAGTCTGTTGCTGAGGCATCAAAGGGCCAGTCCCTCCACCTCTCTGGATAAGAGTTGTCTATTAAATTAACTATGACTATACAGGTAGTTTTTATAAAGGTCAAGGGCTGGAGCTGGAATATTTAGAATATACCGTTTATTGATTCGGGCTGAAATATTAACCGCATCAGGGAATCCGGCATATGCTTTGAGTGGGGGGAATGCAAGGATGAGTCCATTCAAAAGTGGCATACCGATAACGGTAACTGAAGCCATGATAGAGAGAATCATAAAAATGAAATCATCTGGCCAGGAAATTAAAGTCGAGATTACACCAAAGCATATTGTGCTTTCCGGAACGATGGAAGTGAAGAAAATGATGTTTAAGAAAGACGTAGCTTTCCGGATTATATTAAAACCGGTTCATGTGGAAAGAAGAACGATTACGTTTGAATTAGTGGGAATGGAACCAATTGACAGTAATTTCATCAACCAAAGGATATTTAACAGACCGCCATTTTTTGAATATGAAAAAAGAGCGATCAAAATCAATGCTAATGCGTGGAGCATCGTGAGAAAAATTCCCATTGGCACAATTAAATCGTATGAACTCGTCGAAGGTGCTTTGAAAATGAAACTTTCTTTATGATTTAAGGGATATTTTACATACATCCTTAGCTGCAATCTATAAAGAGTGTGCCAGTTATGTTAGTGTTAAGATGACATTGTTCATGAAAAAAATGTGTTTGATAAATCAAGCTCTTTAAAATATACTAAATGACTTGAAGTTTTGAGTTTTTCTGGGAATGAGGAGGATAATAATGGATCAGAAGATTTTGCCTGCTTCGGCAAGCATGAAGGATTTTGAAAGATTTCTAGAAAGTTCCTATGAAATAGGTGTGTTTCTTGATTTGCATATATCACAATTGAAAAATGTAAGCATGATGGCAAAGCAGCATAATAAGAAAATGATCTATCATGTCGATTTGATCCATGGCATAAGAAGCGATGAGTACGCGACAGAATTCATTTGTCAGGAATATAATCCCTATGGGCTGATTTCTACCAAATCAAACGTTATATTGAAGGCGAAGCAAAAGGGGGTCATTGCCATCCAGCGAATCTTTTTAATAGACTCACATGCGCTTGAGAAAAGTTATAAGCTGGTGCAGAAAACCAAGCCGGATTATATCGAAGTACTGCCGGGCGCTATGCCATGGATGATAAAAGAAGTGAAGGAACGGTTGCAGACACCGATTTTTGCAGGTGGCCTCATACGTACTTCGGATGAAGTCCTGAATGCCCTTGATGCCGGGGCGTCGTCAATCACCACTTCAAAAACTGAATTATGGGATATCGTCTAATAGGGGGAAATTGAAAAAAATTACAGAAAAATAGATTAATTTTTTTTACAAAATATTGACAGCGTTTTCATAACCTAGTATATTTTACAGTACAAGTTAATAAATGTGAAGGAGACTAGGAGATTCACAACAGATCTATTCATAATTTTTTTATGAAGATAGTTCTGCTGCGGATCTCCTTTTATTTGTTGGCAAGGTTTAAAAATTTATCAGGGGAGGCGTTTTATCATGACTTCATTTTGGGGAGAAGTGTTAGGTACGATGATATTGGTTTTATTCGGGGCAGGTATTGGTGCTGGTTCATCCTTAAAGGGCTCCTATGCAAAAGATGCTGGCTGGATCGTTATCACGATTGCGTGGGGGTTGGCTGTTACCATGGGTGTTTTTGCAGTGGGGTCCATAAGCGGGGCGCATTTAAACCCGGCGGTCACATTAGGGTTTGCCATTATTGGAGAATTTCCATGGAGTGATGTGCCCGGTTATATCGTTGCCCAAATGATTGGCGCGATCCTCGGCGCAACTCTAGTATTCCTGCACTATTTGCCACACTGGAAAGCTACGGATGATCCAGGAGCGAAGCTTGGTGTGTTCGCGACTTCGCCTGCGATCCCGCACACATTTTCAAATCTATTAAGTGAGATGATTGGAACTTTCATCCTTATTCTTGGTTTATTATTTATAGGTGCCAATGATTTTACAGAGGGCCTAAACCCATTCGCAGTCGGGTTATTGATTGTCGTGATCGGGATGTCACTTGGGGGAACGACAGGATACGCCATTAATCCGGCCCGTGACCTGGGGCCGCGCATCGCTCACTTTTTGCTGCCGATACCTGGTAAAGGCAATTCCAATTGGGGGTATTCATGGATTCCGGTCGTTGGACCGATTGTTGGGGGTTCACTTGGTGCCGTTTGTTATAAAGCATTCTTTATGGGGGAAATAACGGCAGGATTTTGGTCTGTTTTGGGTGCAAGCCTGGTACTATTGATATTAGCCTATGCTTTTGGTAAAAAACAGTCACATGAATTGGATAGCAGAAATATCGCTAGTTAATTAAAAGGAGGGGCATACACAATGGAAAAATACATTTTATCATTAGATCAAGGAACAACAAGTTCGCGGGCGATTTTATTTAATGAAAAGGGGGAAATCGTCCATTCCTCCCAAAAGGAATTCACACAGCATTTCCCTAAACCAGGCTGGGTCGAGCATAACGCCAATGAGATTTGGGGATCGATCCTGGCGGTGATTGCCGGTGTACTATCTGAATCGGGTATAAAGCCAGAGCAAATTGCCGGTATCGGGATCACCAATCAGCGTGAAACGGCAGTCGTTTGGGATAAAGAAACAGGTGCCCCTGTCTATAATGCGATTGTATGGCAGTCCAGGCAAACAAGTGAAATCTGTGATGATTTGAAGGAAAAGGGACTAAATGATTTATTCCGGGATAAAACGGGATTGTTGATAGATGCCTATTTTTCCGGAACGAAAGTGAAATGGATCCTCGATAATGTGGAAGGGGCACGACAAAAGGCGGATGAAGGCAAGCTGTTATTCGGTACCATCGATACTTGGCTGATCTGGAAGCTATCAGGAGGCAAGGCCCATGTAACGGACTATTCCAATGCATCCCGGACATTGATGTATAATATCCATGAACTGAAATGGGATGAAGAACTGCTTGAGATATTGACTGTACCAAAGTCGATGCTGCCGGAAGTAAGGCCTTCCTCTGAGGAATATGCACGTACGATCGAATATCATTTCTTCGGCCAATCGATTCCGATCGCCGGGGCAGCCGGTGATCAGCAGGCAGCATTATTCGGCCAAGCCTGCTTTAATGAAGGAATGGCTAAAAATACGTATGGAACAGGCTGTTTCATGCTCATGAATACAGGAGCCAAGGCTGTCAGTTCCGAACACGGACTATTGACGACCCTTGCCTGGGGACTGAATGGGAAGGTCGAATATGCACTGGAAGGCAGTATATTCGTAGCTGGCTCCGCCATCCAATGGCTGCGCGATGGCCTAAGGATGCTTCATGATGCCAAGGACAGCGAAACCTATGCAAAACGGGTGGAAAGTACGGATGGAGTATATGTGGTACCGGCTTTTGTAGGACTTGGAACTCCATATTGGGACAGCGAAGTGCGGGGAGCCGTTTTTGGTTTGACGCGCGGCACATCGAAAGAACATTTCATTCGTGCCACACTTGAATCACTTGCGTATCAAACGAAGGATGTCCTTGATGCAATGGAGGCGGATTCAGGAATCGAGCTGCAAACATTAAGAGTGGATGGCGGGGCAGTCAAGAATGACTTCCTGATGCAATTCCAAAGCGACTTATTACGGGTGCCTGTCGAGAGGCCGACCATAAACGAAACTACAGCATTAGGTGCTGCATACTTAGCCGGCCTTGCTGTCGGGTATTGGAAGGATCAAGAAGAAATCTCCCGGCAATGGGCGGTAGACAAAACCTTTAAACCATCCATGGAAGAGCAAGATAGTGAAAAATTATATGAAGGCTGGAAGAAAGCCGTACATGCCGCTATGGCGTTTAAATAAAAAACAACATGTATTCTTTCTCAAATGAGCTGGAGTATGCTATAATGAAATCAAGTTAATAACTCGGCCGGAGAACAGGAGAGACCATGAATGCGTTATCGTTAATTCGATAATGTGCATTTATGGTCTCTTTTTTTGTTTTTAATGGCAGATTAGGGATATTAATATCTATATAAACTATGCGAACAAATGAACCAATTGAATATAATGACCGAATTCACGAGTAAAAGTGCAGAATTCACGAGTAAACGCAGAATTCATACAAAAAAACAATAGAATGCAATACTTAAAGGAGGAGTCAGGCATGAGGTTTTCAAATATATATCGGGCAGAAACGGTCGAAACTCTGAAAAAAGAGAAATATGATGTGGTTGTCATTGGTGGGGGAATTACAGGTGCAGGGATCGCCCTGGATGCAACGACCCGTGGGATGAAAGTGGCTTTGGTTGAAATGCAGGATTTTGCTGCAGGTACTTCAAGCCGCTCGACAAAACTTGTTCATGGCGGCTTGCGGTATTTGAAGCAATTTGAAATAAAAATGGTTGCCGAGGTTGGTAAAGAGCGAGAAATCGTTTATGAGAATGGACCGCATGTGACCACGCCGGAATGGATGCTGTTACCGATGCATAAAGGAGGCACCTTCGGGAAATTCAGTACCTCCATTGGACTTCGGGTATATGATTTCCTTGCGGGGGTTAAAAAATCCGAACGCAGGAAAATGCTTTCTGCGGATGAAACACTTAAAAAAGAGCCTCTCGTCAAGAAAGAGGGACTGAAGGGCGGAGGCTACTATGTTGAATATCGGACAGATGATGCACGTCTTACGATTGAAGTCATGAAGGCGGCTGTCGATAAAGGTGCAACACCGATAAATTATACAAAAGTAGATAAATTGTTATATGAAAACGGTAAGGTGAACGGAGTCCAAGTTGCCGATTTGCTTTCAGGTGATGCTTATGAAATATACGCAGACAAAGTTATCAATGCAGCAGGTCCGTGGGTGGATTCCATTCGTGAGAAGGACCAATCGAAACAAGGGAAGACGCTGAAGCTATCCAAGGGTGTTCATGTGGTCATCGACCAATCGAAATTCCCGTTGAAGCAGGCACTTTATTTTGACACGCCTGATGGCCGGATGATTTTTGCCATCCCGAGAGCCGGTAAAGCTTATGTAGGGACTACGGATACTTTTTATGATGGTGACCCTGCAGTGCCGACCGTTACTTCCGAAGACCGTGCCTATCTATTAAACTCCATACATTATATGTTTCCAGAAGTGAACATTACGGATGATGATATCGAATCCAGCTGGGCTGGGGTAAGGCCGTTGATTCTTGAAGAAGGGAAAGATCCTTCTGAGATTTCAAGGAAAGATGAAATATGGGAGTCCGATTCTGGCCTTATCACGATTGCGGGTGGGAAATTGACCGGTTATCGAAAAATGGCCAAAACGACGGTCGACCTTTTGGCAGGGAAGCTTGCCCAGCAATCCAATAAAACTTACCCAGCCAGCAGCACTAAAGGAATGCCGATTTCCGGAGGGGATGTCGGGGGATCAAGCAACTTCTCCGATTATATCAAGCAACATGTTCAAATGGGAGTTGACTCAGGACTCGCTGCAAAGGACTCCAAAGAGATATTGGCCATGTACGGGTCCAACGCACCTGTGTTATTCGATATCGCCAAAAACGAAGGAGACGGAGGAGCGAGCAGCGGCCTACCAAAGAAATTGTTCGTACAGCTGAAATACGCAGTGGATCATGAAATGGCCGCAACTCCAGTGGATTTCTTCTTCCGCAGGACGGGGACACTATTATTCGATATCGATTTAGTCCAAACGCATAAACATGCAGTGATTGATTATATGGCTGGATATTTTGGATGGACGGAATCAACAAAAATGGAGAGAACCAATCAATTGGAACGGGAAATATTGGGTGCGATTAGAGTATCTTGACCTATATTTAAAAAACATGACGCCGGCGGAATCGCTGGCGTTTTTTTTGAATACGGGATGTGATTATCGGGGTATTTGCAAGTGTAAAAATAAAAATGTTTATGTAAGGTTTCCTTACGCAAAAACTATTGTTTAATCCATCAAGATGAAATATAATCATTAAAAGATAAATTAGAATTTTCAAACTATAAAGGGGGAGCTTGATTGTCTGAATTTATTACGGCTTTAAATGGAGTTTTATGGAGTTCACCAGTCATTTATATTTTATTGGGAGTGGGTTTATTATTCTCGATTTTAACCCGTTTTCTGCAAGTGAGGCATATTAAGGAAATGGTCCTCTTGATGTTCCAAGGCAAAAGTTCGGAAGCGGGGGTTTCCTCTTTCCAGGCTTTATCCATAGCCCTTTCAGGTAGGGTCGGTACAGGTAACATTGCAGGAGTGGCGACGGCTATCGCCTTTGGCGGTCCCGGTGCCGTTTTCTGGATGTGGGCCATCGCATTCATAGGAGCGGCCAGTGCATTTGTGGAATCCACTTTAGCTCAAATTTACAAAGTCAAACAAGATGGACAATATCGGGGAGGCCCTGCTTATTATATTGAAAAAGGGATAGGGTGGAAGTGGTTTGCTGTTCTTTTTGCATTTGCAGCCCTTATAGCCATGGCCATCCTTATGCCAGGTGTTCAATCCAATTCGATTGCTGCCGGGGTGGAAAATGCATTTGGCATCAAACCGGTGTTCACTGGTTTGGCAATCGTCCTTTTACTTGGCTTCATTATATTCGGCGGTGTAAAACGGATAGCTAATGCTGCAACCTTAATCGTGCCTTTCATGGCCCTTGGTTATATATTGCTATCTGTTGTCATCGTCCTATTGAATATCACTGAATTACCGGGAGTCATCTCTTTGATATTCAGAAGTGCCTTCGGATTGGATTCTGCATTTGGGGGGATCATTGGCATGGCGATTGCTTGGGGAGTGAAACGCGGCGTTTATTCGAATGAGGCCGGCCAAGGGACAGGAGCTCATCCGGCGGCTGCGGCTGAAGTATCACATCCCGCAAAGCAGGGTCTTGTTCAAGCATTCTCGGTTTATATCGACACATTGTTCGTTTGTTCCGCTACGGCCTTCATGATTTTATTTACAGGCATGTATAATACACAAGCGGAAAATGGTTCATATATCGTCAATAATTTGGGAGATGTAACTCCTGGTCCAGGGTATACACAAGCGGCAATCGATAACGTAATCCCAGGTTTTGGTGCTGGCTTTGTTGCAATCGCCCTTTTCTTCTTCGCCTTTACGACGATCATGGCCTACTATTATATTGCTGAAACCAATATCGCCTATTTAATGCGCAACCGGAATGGTAAATCGGCCATGTTCGCCTTGAAGCTCATCATCCTGGCGGCCAGTTTTTACGGATCCGTGCGTACGGCAGAGCTGGCTTGGGCATTAGGTGATGCTGGACTAGGAATTATGGTATGGCTCAATGTCATTGCCATTTTAATTCTTGCTAAACCGGCGCTCATTACGTTAAAGGATTACGAAAAGCAAAAGAAAGCGGGGATCGATCCTGTTTTCAATCCAAAAGCTTTAGGCATAAAAAACGCCGATTTTTGGGAGCGTGAATACACCGGCGACAAGGAAAACGTTTCTTGAGGGAAAATGCCCTTGAATTCATTTAATAGAGGAAGATACATGAAAAACCAGCTCAAGTTATTTACGAGCTGGTTTTTTATAGTTTTTCCATAAACTAGGGGGATGGTATGTTAGCTAAACTAGCTCAAGAAATTGTGAATATAACCAGATGGCCATAGCCTTTTTTAAGATTTCAACTTCTTGCTTTAACCGAAGGTTTTCCTTCTGTTTTAAGAAAAATATTTAAAAGTAAAATGGCTGCAACTATTATGCATTCTACAATGAATTTTGAAATAGACCAAGCTTTTAAATCTAAAGGTTTTCAGCAACTGCATTTCTTAATTCACTATATTTGTTTTTGCTCACTCTAATTTCAGCTTTTACGTTTTCAAGTTCTATTAAGTAGGATCTCATATACTCGTCCGGCTTAATCTCTACAATTTTGGATAATGGAATTAAAAATGATTGATGTGGGCGAAAGAAATTATGTTTTACAAGCATTTTTTCTAACTCATTTAACGTATTACTACATTCTATTTCTTTTTTTTCTTTAATATTTATAATGCATTTCCTTCCTCTTTTTTCCACAAAATTAATTTCTTGTATATTAATAAAATGAATAGAACTTTTATCTCTCACAGTAATTTTCTTTGGTACTTTGACACTATTTTCTATCGGCGATATTCCTTTTTTATGATGGCTATGAAATTGAATTAGAGATTTTTCAAGACGTAAAGGACTTACTGGCTTTAGCAAAAAGTCTACAGGATATAATTCATACCCATGTACAGCATAATCTGAATGACCTGTTACAAAAATCAAGAGTATATGAGGGAATTGGTTCTTAATGGTTTCAGCCAATTTAAAGCCATTTATATAAGGCATGTCTATATCCATAAAAATCAAGTCAATTTTTGTTGTGTGCAAAAAGTCTATTACTTCTCTAGGATCTGAATAACTATAAATATTTTCGATAAATGGATATTGAGTCAATAAACTCCTTAACATATTAATACATTGAACATTATCATCTACGGTTAATACATTATAATTACTCACTCTTATTTCTCCTTTATATAGCTTTATTTTTTTCTAACGCTGGAATTCTCGCAATAAAAGAAGTAGTACTGTTTGTAGTCTCTAGATAAATTAGTCCTTCATACTTTTCCATAATTCTTTTAGTAGTTACTAAACCAATACCTTCGTGGTTATTTGATTTAGTAGTAAATTGTTTTTCGAATAGTTTGGAGGCTACTTGCTCATCAATCTCTCCATTATTAGTTACAGTAAATATGTATTCATTAGATGAATTTTCAAATTCTATGAGTACTTCAATCCACTTTTTTTGATCTTTTACACGAGATAATTCATCTATTGCGTTTGATATTAAATTTCCAAGTACACGATTAATATCAGTTACTTTACATGGAATATTTACAAGTGAATTTTTTACAATAATCGACATATTAATATTCTTTCCTTGAGCTTGCTGCTGTAGTGTTAAAAGTATTGCGGAAATTGCATGGTGATGGAGAGGGATTATTTCGTTAATCCCTCTAACATCATCGATAAGCTCTTCTATATATTCCTCAGTATCCTGAAATTTTTTCTGTGCAATTAATCCATATAATGTACTCAAATGGTGAACAAAATCATGACGTTGAGACTTTATAACTTGGAAATATGTTTTAATCTCTGCTTCATGTTGTTTCTCTAATAGCTTTTCTAATTTCTGAGATTCATTTTTTAATACAAGTTGCGAGAAAAAAAGTAAATAAAATGTAGATACGATCGTTACAAATAAAAGAGACGAATTTGTCTGTTTTAAATAAAATAAATTGTAAGATATAGTGAAAGCAACAATAATAATTAATATCATTGTAATACACGTTAAGATCATGTACTTTGGTCCATATTTCCTATAAAATGAATCATTTTTATCTTTATAAACCATATCCCAGGGTATAAAAGATAAATTATATCTAATAAACAAGAAGCCTATTAAGTTTATTAAAATGATATGTGGTAATGCTATTAAAATTTTCTCAAAAGAATCAGCTTCCAATAATTTAATAACATCGAGCATATTTTCTAAAAAGAGTAAAGATAATAGTTCTCCTAATAATAGTATGCAGAGTCCCAGAACAACTGAAATAAAAGAAGCAATAAAGCTAATCTTAAATATTAAATTAGCTAATATAAACAAAATTAGGAAACTACACAAAAATGTAATCCCTGGAGCAAAGGTTGTAGTTAACTTCAACAACAAGATCAATGTTGTTCCTATTAAACTAAGTGCAATAATTTGTTTTTTAACTTTACTAAATTTCATTCCTAGAAAAGCAATTAAGAAATACGTTAAAGAAATTATTTCCAAAAAGGTGCCAAATGTTTCGATTAAAATGTCCATCTCAATTCCTTTTACCCCCTATACAATATTTAACATAGCATATAATGGGATTTTTTTATATCAAAATATCATTATTCGAATAATCCATACGTAAAATAATAGTATTTGGATTTTTTTGCTCAGCTAAATGCGCAACAATTTGGTCTTAATAAGCCTAAAAAAACCCTAATTAGGAAGAAAGTATAGACAAGAATATCTGTTTATTTTAAATTGTTGTAAGAAGTTTTATAATCTACTACATGGTAATGCAATATAGTAAGGGAGTGATGACATGATTACTAAGTGGTTGAAGTGGAAACTAATTATTCGATGGAAGAATCAGTGGAATTATATTAAGGTTTTTAGGAATTTATCCGTTGGTAAAAATTTATGGGTTTTAGTCTGTGTCCAAAATATATTTAATTCTTTTCTAATCTTTTTTGGAACTTACTTTCTTTTAAAATATACAGTATTTAATGAGCACTTCACTAATAATCAAGTTAAACAAGGTTTAGTTATTAGTGTTATCTTCAAGTTTTTATCTACTATACAAGATCATTATGAAGTTTTGTGGTCTATAGTGTTCTTTTTAATTATAATATTTGCATTAATTTCAGGAATGAATTCCTCTAAATGGCAACTTCAATCTAAAGATCAAGATTGGCTGATTATTACTCTTAAAATTAGAAAATCTAAAGCAAAAATCTTTCTATATTTAGAGTCTATAGTATGGGACACTAAAGACTTTATTTTTAATTACATTCCCATTTTAATAGCACTGGGAATAGTTACTCAAGTAAATTGGTTATATCTTATAGGGTTAATCATCCTCACTTTACTCAGTTATTTACTTTTAACCCTCTTAATTTCTATTTTGCATAACAAATATATTCAATTGCAGCAGTATAAATGGAATTTTCTGTTTAGAACAGCAACTAATATTGTTCTTAGACTAATTACAGTCTACTTAGCATTTTTAATTGGAAAAATTATTTCTCCTTGGGTCAAGAAATTTCCTCTGACAAGTAATCATGTTGATTATGAAAACTATAATCAATGGATAAATGAAGGAGTAGATGTCGTTATTAATATTTTCAAACCCATATCAACGATTTTTTTACATCCATACATGCCTTATAACCTGTTTACAAATATTTTATTTAACGGAATCCACTATAACTCTTTATTAAAATTAGCTATGTTTTTTGGAGTACTTGTTGTGTTCATCTTTATATTATCAAAGGTAAGTGGTAATAAGACGAATACATATTACCCTTTTATAAAAATAGAATATATAAACAGTTTTTTATCAAAATTAATTCCTGGAACATCTTATACAGAAATTTTAGCTAAACACCATTATCGAACTGAATACCTACGCTACAGGTTCCCAGCTGTACTAGGCTCCTTTTTATTTTGGATAATCTGGGGAACCGTCACAGGGCTATTACAGACCCTCAACTATGGTGAAGATATATATTTTTTAATCATCTCATTTTATTTGTTCTTTATAACTTACTTTTATGTATATTCAATTTTTACAGAGTTAAACGGAATGTTTTCTTTAGATGGAGAAGGAAAACAAGTTATCACCTATTTATTAAATGGAAAGTCATTATGGGATGTATTTAAATATAGATTTCATTTCTTTACTCTTACAAGCCTACCATTGTTAATTATCGCTGACATTGTTTTTTTCTTTATAAATCATATGAATCTTATGCTAAGTACTTTAACTCTTTTGTTGCATGTGATCAGTTTTTTCTTCTTTTCTTTGTTAATGTTTCTACCAGGAGTCATTAGACCTCATTTTAATTACAGCAATATTGAACAATTAGACGATTATGCTGACAAAAAAATTATAGCTGATATAATTCGTTTTTCTACTGTAGGTTTTATTATTCCTATGTTGATGGTTCCCACAGCTCTATTGTTAGTGGATACTATAGGTTTATTTAGTTACTTAGGTATACAGTGGGGTGCGGTGGTAATAATACTTTTCATATCATTTGGCATCTTGTTGTTAATTATCTCTAATCAACTATCTAAAAAGTCCACCTTAGAGCAAATAAATTTATAGAGAGAAGGTAAGTTATGTGTGATTCTTTAATCTTTCAAAATGTTAGTAAATTCTTTGAATCAAAAATAATATTAAATAATATTTCATTCAATATAGAAAAAGGGAAAATCACAGCATTTCTTGGTCAGAATGGAGCAGGAAAAACGACGACTTTAAAGATTGCCATGGGCCTTCTCATTCCAGATGAAGGTGAAGTATTCATAAATAATAAAAGTATAGAAAATATGAAAAAAGAGGTTACTTTTATACCTGATTACCCATATTTATATGAAGAATTAACTGGACGTGAATACCTTAAATTCATTATAGAGCTGACTAATTTAGATATATCTGATGAAGTAGTAAACGGGCGCATCACTTATTACGAATTGGATAAAGAGGTTGATAAAATAATTAAGAATTTGTCATTGGGTAATAAGAAAAAACTAGCTTTACTTGGCAGCTTATTAAATAAACCAAGTGTATTACTCTTAGATGAATTTATATCTGGAATAGATCCAGTAAATATGAAAAAAATTAAATCTATTTTAAAAGACTATACTTTAGAGGGAAACTCAGTTTTACTATCTACTCATCAATTAGAAGTTGCCCAAACATTTTGTGATGCACTTGTCTTAATCAACGAAGGAAAAATTATTAAACAGGAAAGAGATATATCGAGCATTTTTAAGGAAAGTGAAAATTTAGAAGAATACTTTATTTCAATTTTAAATATGACAGGAGAAACTCAAAATGACTAAAAAATTTTTCATGCTAGCTACATTTATTTTTTTATTATTTGCGTCACCTCCTTTGATAATAGCTATCTATCAGAGCCAGTTAAAAGATATTATGGTAATTTCTTTGATAATTATTATAGTCTTCTCCATAACTACTTACGAATTTATTAGAAGAAAAAATTAAAAAAAGACTAAATCCTTATAAAAAGTAAAGGATTTAGTCTTTTTATTTTGGTCACTAATATTAATGAATTTATCCCTGAAAATACAAAAAACGACCATAATATCTAAAAAATGTTTATTTTTTCAATTTTTATTGTACTATTTATTCAGGAAACAACAAATGAATAGGAGGATATTTAATGCTTAATGATTCTGAGGTAATGGAAAAGAAAGAAGCTATTCTACTCTCCACTACCCACCCACTTAGTTTAATTAAAGTCTTACTCAATCCTGTTACTTTTTTTAATAAGTTAAAAACTGAAAGGAAACTAGGAATTAATATATTTATCATTCTAGTTCTATATGGAATTGTAACTTTCTTTCTTTCGCAACATTTATTAATGAATAACGACATCAGTTCTACTCTTCCAAAAGAGTTACAAAATGAAAAAAGCCAGCTGATCATGGTTATGGGAACTACATTAGTAGGTATATTTCAATTTGTATTTACAGTTTTAATTTCCACTTTAATATATAAAGTAATATTATTTCTTACACAAATTCGAGTTACATTTAAAGGACTATTTCATATAGTAATGGTTGCCCAGATACCTCTAATTATTGGGAAAATGATTAACTTAATCTTTATCAATAAAGATACAGTTGAAATGCCTATTACTAGTTTAGGATTTACAATAAAGCCTTTTACAGACTCTCCATTTTTACTGAATTTCTTTTCTAATATTGAAATATTTAGTATATGGAGTTACTTCATTATTGCATTAGGAACTAGCGTATGTATTGGAGTAACCAGAAAGAAAAGTATGTTGATTATTTTCTCTACTTGGTTAATATTCTTAACTCTATCTTCTGTCTTAATAGGTTTCTTTAATTAGAAGAAGATAGTAAGTATATTTTTTTTGCACTGAAGGGAGGTGAGAACATGGAGATGATCGTTAATCTAGTAGGAACACTTGGTATTTCTAACTATTGGGCTACATTAATTGTAAATGCTATTATGGCTGGAGATACTGTAACTCAATTATTAGCTGTATTTGGAAGTTTCGGTTTAACTTCAACACTTATTAGTATACTCAGAGATTTAATTAAAAAAATTGGTAAGCAACAAACGATTGCTTACTAATAAATAAAAAGAGAGTAATAAGATTAAAGGAGGGGAATTTCATGGAAGTGGTAGCATACATTACAGGAGCACTTGGTATTTCTGATTATTGGGGAAACGTTATCATTACAGCAATTGAGGCAGGCAGTACAGTATTAGCTTTGATTTCAATGTTCGCGAGCTTTGGATTAACATCTGCACTTATCCTGACGGCTAAATCACTATTGCAAAAAGGCTATAGAAAGACTGCACTTGCTTATTAATAATATAAATAAACGAAATTACTTTAAGAGGAGGGGATCTTCATGGACGTATTAGCATACATTACAGGAGCACTTGGTATTTCTGATTATTGGGGAAACGTTATCATTACAGCAATTGAGGCAGGCAGTACAGTATTAGCCTTAATTTCAATGTTCGCGAGCTTTGGATTAACATCTGCACTTATCCTGACGGCTAAATCACTATTGCAAAAAGGCTATAGAAAGACTGCACTTGCTTATTAATAATATAAATAAACGAAATTACTTTAAGAGGAGGGGATCTTCATGGACGTGTTAGCATACATTACAGGAGCACTTGGTATTTCTGAATACTGGGGAAACGTTATCATTACAGCAATTGAGGCAGGCAGTACAGTATTAGCCTTAATTTCAATGTTCGCGAGCTTTGGATTAACATCTGCACTTATCCTGACGGCTAAATCACTATTGCAAAAAGGCTATAGAAAGACTGCACTTGCTTATTAATAATATAAATAAACGAAATTACTTTAAGAGGAGGGGATCTTCATGGACGTGTTAGCATACATTACAGGAGCACTTGGTATTTCTGAATACTGGGGAAACGTTATCATTACAGCAATTGAGGCAGGCAGTACAGTATTAGCCTTAATTTCAATGTTCGCGAGCTTTGGATTAACATCTGCACTTATCCTGACGGCTAAATCACTATTGCAAAAAGGCTATAGAAAGACTGCACTTGCTTATTAATAATATAAATAAACGAAATTACTTTAAGAGGAGGGGATCTTCATGGACGTATTAGCATACATTACAGGAGCACTTGGTATTTCTGAATACTGGGCAAACGTTATCGTTTCGGCAATTGAAGCAGGCAGTACAGTATTAGCTTTGATTTCAATGTTCGCGAGCTTTGGATTAACATCTGCACTTATCCTTACAGCTAAGTCATTATTGAGTAAAGGCGCTAAGAAAACTGCAGTTGCCTACTAATTCAATTGCTTTTACAAATTAATTATAGCGAGGGGAACGATGTGCGTCGTTTCCCTTAATTTATTATAGCAAAATTCTCCCCCAAAAAAAATATTAAGGTGATAATATGGAAAAATTATTAAAAGATAGATATCTATTACTATTATCAGTTTCATGTTTTTTCTTAAGTTTAGTATTAGGATTAGGTTTAGTATTAACCGCAGATGTAAATACAGCAATCGATAATAGCAGTAATTATTATAGCAAAAGGGAAGGCATTTCCGGATCAGTGTTCTTTTTCATTCAAAATTTCAAAGTTGCACTTATGTTAATTTCAGGGATTTTTTGTTTTGGGTTTTCAACCTTTTTAGTATTGGTTATCAATGGCTTTTGGCTTGGTGGTGTTATAGCAAGTCAATATTTAAGTGGGACTAGTATAGTAGATTTATGTTTAAGTATATTGCCGCATGGAATCTTTGAAATTCCTGCCTTATTATTATCAGGTTACATAGGATTTATTGGGCTTAAATTTTATTTCCAAAAGAAGAATTGGAAAAGAAGCATGGTTACTATAGGAATTATCATATTACTACTAATGTTAGCAGGCGCTGTCGAGGGATTTATAACACCTAAATATATCTAATGTATATACTTTATAAGCACAAACCTTAATCCCCATATAAATGGAGATAAAACAATGGATTTGAGTCAATATTTTGGACACTAAAAAGTTAAATCTAAAGCTGTATTCCTAATTCGATCTTCAATGGCTTAAGGGGTTTAATAGCCCAAGCTGCTGTGAATTCTTTTTCGGTTATACCAACTTTCAATAAATTGGAACATAGCTAATTTAGCTGTTTAATAATCTAGATATTGTACGTGGTTGACTTCTTCCTTTTTTAATAGGGATGAAAGGATTCAATAAAGGCATTATCGTACGGGCAACCTTTCTAAAGGGTTGCTTAATATGATGGTTTTGGATATGTTGAGTAAACTCACAGCTTGTATATTGTGGGCCAAGATCCGTATGAAGAACTAGGTTTCTCCGAGGGCTTTTGTGATAAGTGTGCGTTATTAAAAGCTTTTATGACCAGTTCTGTTGCCATTGAACGAGAAAATGAATACCCTATTATTTTCTTAGAATGAAGGTCTGATACCGAAGCACGTGTGGATATACGTAATATCTGCTACCCATTTCTCATTAATGGTTTGAGTAGTGAAGTCTCGTTTTAGCAAATTATTCAATTGAATAACCATTTCTTTAGATGGGTAGGGACGGTATTTTTTCTTAGTAATAGAACGAATTCTCACCTTGCTCATTAAACGTTGAACACGCTTAACTTAGAGAAAAACTTTGGTTAATAAGCTTTCATGCATCTTCGGAGCCCCATGCCATCCATTGTTTTCCAAGTAAATGAGATGAATTTCCTTCGTTAGTTCCTTGTTTTCCTGTTCGGGATTTGATACGACTATTTGAAGGGACTGATAATGGCTGCTAATTCCTTTGGAGTCATGGAATCTTCCCCTAAACCGATAGGAGTAAATTCCTTAACCCATTTTATAAATGGTAACTTCTGATACATATTCGCAGCTTAATTCTTTGACCGAATTACCCGAGTGATAAAGATCTACAATAGTTTTCTTGAATTCATTATTATATTTTTTACTAGTATTCTTACGTTACAAGACGGACACATCCTCTCAAAAATCATTGTAAGGACTTAACTAAAATGTGTCCATGAAACTATACTAACTCCAACAATGTTATATTCTGTGCATTTTTAAGTTGATTAAATCATATAGGGATTATTCATAATTGCGGGTTGAAATTTATTTACTATATACCTTCTACTTCAAGAATAAAGTATAGGTATTATTTATTTAAAATAAGTAAAAAAGCAGGTTCGTTAAAAAAGAACACTGCTTTTAATATCTTTAATAAATATTTTTTAAACTTTAATTTGCTCTCTAACCGAGATATGTATTAAGTACTTAATAACCGAATATAGAATTATTCATACCGTAGAGATTCAATAGGGTCAAGTTTTGCAGCTTTGTTGGCTGGTAACATTCCAAAAATAATTCCTATCGTCATCGAGAATAATACGCCTCCTAGAACAACCTGCCAAGAAACAAAAGATGGCCAACCTGCTAAAAGGGATACTAATGAAGCACCTCCTGCACCTAATAAAATACCAAGTATACCTCCAATAAGAGTTAGTGTAATGGATTCAATTAAAAACTGAGTTAAAATCTGAGATTTTGATGCTCCTAAAGCCTTACGTATACCAATTTCTCTTGTCCTCTCCGTAACAGATACGAGCATAATATTCATTACTCCAATTCCACCTACTAACAAGGAAATTCCGGCAATAGATCCAATCACTAAAGTCATAATTTTCGTTATGCTTCCAATACTATCTGCGATCTCTTTTAAATTGTTGACTTGATATGAATCTTCTGTATAATGTTTTTCATTTAATAACGCTGTTGCATTATCGCCCACTTCGGCTAACTGATTTGCATTAATTACTTGAAGACTAATTTCACTATAATCTATCTTCCCAAAACTCGATTTATAAGTATTATTAGGAATATAAATCTCACTCATCCCAAATGATAAAAACCCAGTTTTCTTTTGAGTAACACCAATAATCTTAATTGGCTGACCTTGAATCCAGATAACATTTCCTATAGGATCTTTTTTGTCAAACAACTCTTTACTAAGTTCGTTAGTAATAACGCCTACTCGATTACCAGATAAGAAGTCTGAACTGGTTAACATTTCTCCTTTAGCAACTTCTAGCTTATTTACTGTTAAATAAGCTTCATTTACAGCATTCACTGTTGAATCTGTAGTTTTATCTCTATAGTGTGTTTCCATACTTGTAGAGCTAGATGCAACTACACTTTTCACGCCGGATATATCCTTTAGGTCGTTTACATCACTTTCTGTGAAAGCGGGCTGTTCCATAATATTGGGATTAGACTGCAATTCTTCATCTGAAGGTTGATAATAGACCTCTATTGTGTTGTTTGGGCCAGTAATTTTCGATTTAATCATTTGTTCTCCACCCTGCCCAATTGCTACAACTACAATAACGGCTGCAACTCCAATAATAATACCTAACATTGTTAAAATGGATCTCATTTTATGAGCTAAAACAGAGGACAATGCCATACGAATATTTTCTATAATATTCATATTGTTAGATTCTCCTTATTATTGAGATTTAAAATTTCTCCATCTCGTACAGTGATGGTTCGCGATGCATATTCTGAAACTTCTAGTTCATGTGTAATAAGGATGATTGTTGTTCCAGCCTGATGAAGTTGTGCAAACTGTTTCATGATTGTATCACTAGTCTTGGTATCTAGAGCTCCTGTAGGTTCATCTGCAAGAATTAATGAAGGTTCATTGACAATTGCTCTAGCAATTGCTACACGTTGTTTTTGGCCACCTGACAATTCATTTGGCAAATGATTTATTCGTTCACTCAAACCTACTTTTTGTAAAGCTATTTCTGCTCTTTTTCTTCGTTCTTTTCTCGAAAAGCCAGCATATATCATGGGAAGCTCTACATTGTCAACAGCACTTAGTCGCGGAAGTAATTGGAATTGTTGAAATACAAAACCAATATGTTTATTTCTTATTTGAGCAAGCTGTTCATCATTAAACGTTGAAATTTCTTGTTCATTTAGCATGTATGAACCGGAAGAAGGGCGGTCTAAACATCCAATAATATTCATCAATGTGGATTTACCGGATCCAGAGGGACCCATAATAGCTACAAATTCACCATCATTTATTTTAATATTAATATTCTTTAAAATAGGAATCTCTTCTCGATTAAGATGGAAATTTTTATGTATATCCACTAATTCAATCATTGAATGTTCACCTTCAAGCCATCATTTAATTTTTTTGAGGGGTTCGATACAACTTTTTCTTTTTCAGAAACACCACTTAAAATTTCAATAAATTTGCTGGTTGTTTCTCCAACCTTTACTTTTATACGTGAAACTTCTCTATTTTCCACAACATACACATATTTATTTCTCCCTTCATTTACAATACTCTTTACTGGAAGAGATTTAGCTTTTTTACTAGTTGTTTCAATTTCTAACAAGAGTTTAAATCCAGGTTTTATGGAACTAATATCTTGATCATCAATTTTTATTTCTATTGGATATTGATTAGCATTTTCACTTGTACTATCGGAAGACGCTTGTTGCTGAGGTAAATAATCAATTTGTTTAACTGTTCCTTCCCATTTTTTATTAGGTAAAACATCTGAAGTTATTACTACTGATTGACCGGACTTGATATTTAGTGCATCATATTCTGACAATACACCGCGTGCTATATGTTGAGATGTACTTCCAATATGTATAACAGGCTTCTGTGTTTCACTTGTATTATTAACCGCCTCTTTATCAACTTCTAGGACTGTTCCCTTAATGTCACTTTTCACTTCTAAATTCTTCTCTTTTTTTAATATTGATTTTGATTCTAAATCGTTTTTTTCTAATTCTAACTTTGCTGTTTCGAGGTCTAAATTTAATTGAGTACGTTCTGAATCAATTTGATTTTTGGCCTCTTCTTTACCTAGTTCTATTTCTAAATTCTTTTGTTTTACATTAAGATTTGCAATTTGTTTGATTAAAGAGTTAATTTGTAACTGACTTGATTTTCTTCCTAGTTTATGTTGCTCTTTTTCAAGTTCTATTTCATCACTTTCATAAGTAAGGATAGGTGTACCTACCTGAACTATTGATCCCTCTGTTACATGTATCTTATCTACATTACCTTTTTCAGCGTCATAATATATGTATTGCTCATTAGCTAAGCTTAGAGTTCCAGGAATCATTACAGTACTTTTTAACGTTATTTCTTTTAATTGAGTAACATTTACATTTACCTCTTTATTACTAGCGCTTCCTTTAGATAAATATACATTTATCCCCAGTATAATAAGCACGAATAATGAAACGATAGAGATAATCAATTTTTTTTTCACTTTTCAGTTCCCCCATAAATGTTAGATATTTTAATTTTGAGTACTTAGAATAGTGTAGGACTATCCACCTTGGTAACTATTTTAATACAGCTTTTATCAAAGTGATTTTTTAATGGAAAAACATCATTTGAAAATAAGAACTTATTTTATCTTAAATGATAAAATACGATCTTAACCACTGTTCTTGTATAGAAAGGTATTATCTGAGATTATTAGGGCTATAAATGGTCCTAAAAAATTTCAATAAAAAAGCTTTTTAAAAAATAATAACTGATACCTGCAGTTTGAATAATAAGGGTCAAAATGAGAATACTTAATATAGAATTTTTGAAAGCAAATCTTTTTGTCAATTTAAAAAAAACAAAAACCACAATTCCATTCAAAATGGAAAATAGAATAACATCCATAAATAGATATGAATTATTACTAGAATTACCTACAATAATAATTATTGATATTGTAAGTAGACTAAAGCTAAAAGTTAATTTTTCTTTTATGGAGCTTTTAGGAAGTTGATCGACTAATTGTTTTGTATAGTCTCTAGGATTTTGTCCAAATAAATCTTGAAAGTCTTTCCCCTCTTTTTCGCCTTCTAGAAGATGATCCAATATCTCATCTCTAATTTCATTTCGCTTATTAGCATCTAAATCGCTGCTAGAAAGATATAAACAAAACTCTTCAAATTGCTGTTTATTGCATTTAGTTAATTTAAGTTTTAGATTTTCAATTTCTTTATAGATCATACTGATAATTTCTCACTCCTTCTCTTTCTAGAAAGTGGTTCACTGACTTTTCTAAATTACCCCATTCATCTTTAAAGTTTTTTAAAGATTCAAGACCTTCTGGAGTTATTTTGTAATATTTTCTTCTGGGTCCATTTTTAGAATCCATAAAATATGCAGATATAAGTTTTTCTTTCTGTAGCCTTAGTAATAAAGGATAGATAGTGCCTTCTCCAACTTTATTAAATCCACCTTGTCTCAATTTCTCGATTAATTCATATCCATAAACTTCATTTTTATTAATTAAGGACAAAATGCTCCCTTCTAATAATCCTTTAATCATTTGACTATAAACAGACAGTATCTCCACCGTCCTTTCTAAAATATTTTAATTATGTAATTCAAAAAAGATAATAAAAGCTAAGTTTCCAATTTTAAGTATAGTATGTTATAAAATTATCTTATAAATATTGAACTAAAATACTACAAGTACGTATAAAGGCTTAAATTAGTTCTATAATTGCCAAATTCTTTAGTTTTAGGGTGATTTATTTGTTTTAAATGAACTGTGAATAATTATTCACATTAACATTTTATGTTAATATAATGATTATAATATCATGGTTTCATTTGGGGGAATGGCGTGTATTGGGCACCTAAAGATTTATCTGAAGCATTAACAAAGAAGATACTAACGAATGATGGGAGTTTGAAGCGAAAAAAAGGGGAAATTCGTTATGGTTTAGAAATGCTGATTATTTTAATTTACCAAGTCGTAATTGTTTTATCTCTAGGATTTCTTTTACATATATTTTCTTATACTTTGCTATGCTTAGTGTCTATATCCATATTTAGGATGTTTTCAGGAGGAGCTCATTTTTCCAAATTCAATCATTGTCTGATAGCAAGTATCTTTCTTATCCTTGCAATTTCTTTTAGTTCGAAATACTTTCCGTCAATAACTGATATAGATTATTGGCATATATTTTCTTATCCATTACTAATCATTCTTATAATAAGATACGCACCAATCTTATTTAAAAAAGAAAACATTTTTAATAAGACTCAGAAAAAAAGAAATAAATTCAAATCTATTTCTATTGCATTATTGCTTATGATTTTGAGTTTATTTATTCCAAATACATATTCCTTAGTAATAGGACAGGTCCTTATCTATCAGACCTTTACAATTACACCTTTTGGTACATCTATAATACATCTATTGGATAAAAAATTATTAAAAAGGGGGAAAGTTATTAATGAAAAAGTATCTTTATAATTTAGTTGCTCTGGCAGGTCTATTTATGACTGTGGCTACATTTACTACGAGTTGTTTTTTAGGTTTATATGAGCCAAATTTACCTGAAGAGGAAGAGTAAATACTGAGGTAAGGTTATTCAAAGTGTTATTTTTTATTGGTTCCTGTGCAAAGGAACGGTGTATTTGTAATTCGTAGTAAAAGAGATCTACATCTATTTAAAATTGGTATTATCCTCTACAGGTAGACAGAGTAAAAAGAGAGCATGATAAAATGTTCTTAACAGTCTATCTGGGAGAGATTTTTCTATGGAAAAAAAGGGGAAAACCTTTCAAAGTATACAGAAGAATTAAAGCGAGAAGTTGTTCGTCTGAAGTTGGAGGAAAGCTGGTCATATTGTCAGCTTTGTGAGCGATTTGGTATCAAAAGTGATACACAAATATCGAATTGGTAAAGAAAGTGCAAAAAAATGAGCCTTTAGAAGACAACGTGGTGTATGTAACCGTAAGAATTTCTCTAGTGTTGAAGAAGAAAATGCTTATCTGAAAGCGCAGGTGGACTATTTAAAAAACGCAATCCAAATCTACATGGGAAGGAATGGTTCTGAAAGCCGAAAGGTTTCAAATGATCGATGGATTGAGGAAAAAACCCACTTGCGTGGCTTTAAAAATCGGGAAGTTTCAAGATCTGGTTACTACAAATGGCGGAAGGGCCAGTCTAGACGGTCTCTGAGACTTGAAAAAAATTTTTTGATAAAAGAACATATATTAGCCATTCATAAGAGACATCTACTATGGATATAAACGGATTACTCGAGCCTTATTCAGAGAGGGAATCGTTGTCAATCATAAGCGTGATAGACGATTGATGAGAGAATATGTGCAAATTAGTGTCTCCCCAATATCTCGAACAAATTCTATTACATTTGAAAAGTCACGGATATGTAAAAAGTAAAAGGGGAGTCCGCGGAGGGTATACCTTAAAGGAGTTGCCTAATAAAATTATCATTGGAAACGTAATTCGGGACTTAGAAGGACCGCTTGCCCCTATGAGTTGTGTAAGCATTACAGCATATGAATATTGTCCCCTTGAAGATAATAACTGTTTATTGAAACCTCTTTGGGCACTGATTAGAGATCAAGTGGCAGAACTGCTGGATAATACCACTTTGAAAGATCTTTTGGAAGGAAACTTGTATAAATAGTAACCGATTTTAAAAAATTATATAAAAACATTAACTTGATATGGTAAAAGCATTAAAGAAGTACAAAAATGTAGAAGGAGAGAAGAAACTGGCAGACCTCGCCATGTTTCTTCTCTCCTTCGCTTATTGAATCACCCGAACTAAAAAACGGGACGTTCTTTAAGATCTCTGCTTTATAAGCTGTAAATCGATGTATAGCTGCATTCTCGAATGAAAGTCATCAAAATCGATTGAGGTGAGATCGGTTATTTGATTCAATCTATATTTCAATGTGTTGGTATGAATGTATAGCTGTTCAGATGTCGGTTTGATCCGGCAATTGTTCAAGAGATATATTTCCAGTGTTTGAAGGAGTTTGGTTTGGCTTTCCAGGTCCTTCTTTTGAAGAATCTCTAAATCCGTATTGATATAATTCGTTTTAGCATGATGGTTGGAGATCATTTCGAGGTAACGGAAAATCCCAAGCTTGCTATATTGGAAGGGGAGCTGTTCAGGTTCACCGATGAACTTGGCTGCGTTGATCACTTCCAGGGCTTCGAGATAGGATTTTCTTAATTGAAGAATCGAAGAATACTCATTTCCGATTCCCGGGAATACCTTTTTGTCAGTGAATTGGGAAAGTACGGTGTTTGTTAAATCATTGGCGCTATCGGTAAGCAGGTCTTTCCCTTTTCCGTTGCTGCCAATCAGGACGATGATCTTCAATTGGTTTGTGAATACATGGGTAAAATGATTCAACGCATTGGCGAACAGACTGACTGTATCCGCTAATTCATCGAAATGTTCCGCATCGGATTGAGCGATGGTAAAGACATTGACAAGGAAAGTTTCCGGAATGAGAAGACTCATATTGGCGGCTTCCCATTTTATTTGGTTTTCCGTTTGATAGACTTCGTCAATGACCTTTTGATAAAACTCATTTTTTTCTTCATCTTTTTTCATGTTTATCTGTTTTTTCTGATAAAGGAGCTTGCCGATATGATGGGAAACCTCGTGTAAAAATTCCAGATCGGAATCTGTCATCATTTCCGTTTCTTGGACCCAAATGAACCCGAAGACCTGTCCTTTGTGAACGGCGCTCACAACGACCCTTTGATTTAACCCTATTTCCTCGATTTGTTTCACCCTAAATGGATGCTCCACGGTTTTAAGCTGTTCGACAATGCCCTCATCCATGAATTTTTCCAGAATTGGAATCGGCCAATGCTTTGTGAAGATGGTTTGCCGATTGGCTTGGTCGAAGTGTTCGATATAATAAGAACTGTATGCCAGCAATAAAAATTGGTCATTTTCGATGACGACTGGTTTTTTTAAATAAGTGCTGACCATATCCGTTATATCGTTGATGTTTGTGAGTGTCAGGATTTTTTCTAATGACATATATGGCCCCCTGTAGTTTTTTGAAGTGTATGACAACTTAGTTTAATAATACTTTTAAACTAATGATGTGTATAGGGGCAAGAACAAAGAAGGAACGGTATATGAATAAATACCGTTCCTTTTAGGGGTTTATTTTTGTTTTAAAGTTTTTTCGAATTCTTCGAATTTCACTTCTACTTCTTTTGATGGTTTCGCTGTTAGAAGACTGACCAGGATGATGGCAATCAAGCTTGCGCCAAAACCAGGAATCATTTCATACATCATATCGGATAATCCTGCCATCGACCAGAAAATTACAGTAGCGGCACCAACGATCATCCCTGCTAAAGCGCCCCATCTTGTCATTCGTTTCCAGCAGAGGCTCAGTATGACCAATGGACCGAATGAGGATCCGAATCCAGCCCAAGCATACCCGACAAGTCCAAGGATCGTGTCATTCTGTTCCCAAGAGAGAATGAGCGCTATGACGGATATGGTCAGTACGGAAAGTCTGCCCAGGAAAACAAGCTCTTTATCTGAAGCGGAACGACGGAAGAAAGTTTTGTACATATCCTCCGTTAAAGAGCTGGCCGTAACCAAAAGCTGCGAAGAAATCGTGCTCATGATGGCTGCCAGTATTGCGGAAATCAAGAAACCGGTGATTAGCGGGTGGAATAGGATTTCCCCTAACTCTATGAAAATGGTTTCAGGATCAGCTAACTTGAGTCCGTTCTGGTGATAATACGTGATTCCGATGAATCCAGTCAGCATGGCACCGATACTGGAGAAAATCATCCAGCCCATCCCGATACTTCGGGCTTTCTTGATTTCTTTAATAGAACTGATCGCCATAAAGCGGACAATGATATGCGGCTGTCCGAAGTAACCCAGTCCCCAAGCAAACAATGAGATGATTCCTAAAAAGCTCGTCCCCGTGAAAATATTCAACAGAGCTGGATCAATGGAACGTGGTGTATCTATGGAAGGACCGAAACCGCCAACATGGAAAAGGGTGACGATCGGTACAAGAACCAAAGCGACAACCATGATAATCCCTTGAACAAAGTCTGTCCAGCTTACTGCCAGGAATCCACCGAATAAAGTATAGGCAACGGTGACGCCTGTCAAGATCCATAGGCCTGTATGGTAATCAAGGCCGAATGTACTTTGGAATAAGACTCCGCCGGATACCATTCCGGAAGAAACGTAAAAGGTAAAGAATATGAGAATAACCAAAGCCGAAATGAGCCTTAAGATCTGTGAGCCCTCGCCAAAACGATTTTCCAGGAAAGCGGGGATCGTAATCGAGTTATTGGCGACTTCCGTATAGGTCCTCAATCTAGGTGCAACATACAGCCAGTTCGCATAGGCTCCTAATGTGAGACCGATTACAATCCAGATTGAACTTAGTCCCGTTGCGAACATGGCACCAGGCATACCCATTAAAAGCCAACCGCTCATATCCGCGGCACCGGCGCTTAATGCAGTGACAGCAGGCCCAAGACCCCGGTCGCCCAGCATATAATCATTTAAATTGGAAGTCCTTTTGTAAGCGAAGTAACCGATGAGAAGCATGCCAGCCATATAAATGCTGATCGAAATTATTAATGCGTAATCCATAAAAGACTCCCTTCAGGTTGAAATTTATAATTTTTTGTTTTAAAAGAGGAAGCAACCTATTTGTCACTTCCTCCATTTAACCTCATTTTGGTTTCCGTATCCAGAATGGAAGATACGAAAACCAAAGGGGTTTCAAATCATTTTCATTATCAGAACGTTTCGGATGTTGTTTTGGCTTGCATATGAAGCTGCAAGTAGTCCGGTCCGCCTGCCTTGGAATCAGTTCCTGACATGTTGAACCCGCCGAATGGCTGATAACCTACGATAGCACCAGTACAGCCGCGGTTGAAATACAAGTTCCCCACATGGAATTCTTCGCGTGCTTTTTCCATGTTAAGGCGATTTGTCGTAATGACAGCACCAGTCAAACCATATTCAGTGTTATTGGCAATCTCAAGAGCTTCGTTAAAGTCCTTCGCTTTTGTGAAGGCAACGACTGGTCCGAAGATTTCTTCTTGCATCAAGCGGGCTTGCGGAGCGACATCAGCAACGATTGTCGGTTGAACGAAGTAGCCTTTAGAGCTATCTCCTTCTCCTCCAGTCAGAATGCGTCCTTCTTGGTTCCCGATTTCAATATAGCTCATGATTTTGTCAAAAGCCGCTTGATCGATAACCGGTCCCATGAAATGATTTTCTACAGGATTACCAACTGTAAGTTGTTTTGTTAATTCAACAGCGCGATCTAAAACTTGATCGTATACATCTTCAACGATGACAGCACGGGAACAAGCAGAACATTTTTGTCCCGAGAAGCCGAATGCAGATTTCACGATTGATTGAGCAGCCAATTCAAGATCTGCCTCTTTGTCGACGACGATTGTATCTTTTCCGCCCATTTCAGCGATGACGCGCTTCAGCCAAATTTGTCCTTCGTTCACTTCTGAAGCACGTTTGTAAATGCGCAGACCTACATCACGTGAACCTGTGAAGGAAATGAAACGTGTTTTTGGATGATCGACCAGGTAGTCGCCCACTTCGGCTCCGCTTCCTGGAACGAAATTCAACACACCTGCCGGAAGGCCGGCTTCAAGCATAACTTCAACGAATTTTGCAGCAACGATAGGAGTAGTCGAAGCTGGTTTCAACAGGATTGTGTTACCAGTAACGATAGCGGCAACAGCTGTACCTGCCATGATCGCAAATGGGAAGTTCCAAGGAGAAATGATGATGCCAACCCCTAATGGAATATAATCATAGCGGTTAAATTCTCCCGGACGGCTTTGAACAGGTACACCATCTTTAAGTGTCAGCATTTGACGGGCATAGAATTCAAGGAAATCGATCGCTTCCGCTGTATCAGCATCAGCCTCATTCCAAGGTTTTCCCGCTTCTTTCGTCAATAACGCAGAGAATTCATGCTTGCGTCTGCGAATGATGGCAGCTGCTTTGAACAAAACGTCAGCGCGGATTTCCGGCTTCACTTTTTTCCAGCTTTCAAAAGCGGTAACAGCTTCCTGCATGGCTTTTTCAGCTAGATCCCTATTCGCTTTAGATACTCGGCCGATGACCTCTTGCTTATCTGCAGGGTTATATGAAACGATTTTATCATCAGTCGTCACTTTCTCTGCCCCGATATAAAGAGGGTAGTCTTGCCCTAAATAGCCCTCAACGGTTTGAAGTGCTTCCTGATATGCTTTTTTGTTTTCCTCGTTTGTAAAATCAACAAATGGTTCGTGTTTATATGAAATCATTGATAATCACACCTTTTAATAGATTTTTTGTAGCAATTAATAATGTCGAATGTATATTTAGCTTCTGACCATCCCTTTGAAGGCAAAGGCAATATTGGATGGCCTTTCTGCAAGCCTTCTCATGAAGTATCCATACCAATCCAGACCGTATGGTACATAGACGCGCATTTTGTAACCTTGCTTGACCAATTCGTATTGAGTTTTGTTCCTCATGCCATAAAGCATTTGGAATTCGAATTGTGTATTAGGGATGTCAAACTTCTTGGCCAGTTCTTTTGTATATTCGATGATTTTATCATCATGTGAGGCGATGGCCGTATAATTTCCGTTAAGAAGACTTTGCTTAATCAACTTTTTATAGTTTTCGTCTACATCATTCTTTTCGGGAAAAGCCACCTCGGCGGATTCCTTGTAGGCACCCTTTACGAGACGCAGGAATGGCTTATATTGGCCAAGGTCCTCCAAATCTTTCTCTGTGCGGAATAAATATGCTTGTAGAACAGTACTTATGCAGCTGTATTTTTCTTTGAACTGTCTAAAGATGTCGATTGTTGCCTGACAGCGGACTTCATCTTCCATATCGATCGTGACCATGACTTTATGTTTTTCGGCTGTATCAAGAATTTTCGTCATATTCTCAATCACGAGTTTATGATCGATATCAAGTCCCAAAGAAGTCATTTTCAGGGAAACCTGTGAATCAAGTTTTTCCCTGCTGATCATTTCGATGGTTTCGATGCATTCTGCCGTCCGTTCCTGAGTCACTTCCTTGGAATCAACGAATTCCCCAAGATGGTCGACTGTAACCGACAAGCCGCTATTATTAAGTTGTTTAATGAATTTAATGGAACTTTGGAAATCAGTTCCCCCAATGATCTTTCCAGCAGCAAAATTTCCTCCGCTTTTTTTAGCAATATTATTAAGCAGGTTATTCTTAGATAAAAATAAGAAAAAGTCCCTTGTAATGGCTTCCATATAAAGCGCACCCCCTAAGAAGATGTATTTCTTAAATTAAGCTTAAGGTTTTTCGACAATATTCTCAATGTTCTTAAAAAACAATAATTCTGTCATTTGTTTGTCGGTTTTGGACAAATGAAAAGGTTTACATTTCTCCTTGAATGTTCAGATGAAACGAAGGTTTATCTTTTGACTTAAAGAGAAACGCTAGAGGTAAAGCCTTTAGTAGTGAGCGATGTTGGTGTAGGCCTTCAATGAATGCGTTTAAAAGTGGCGGCTCGACCATAATCATCCAATGCGTTATAATGAACCTTATTTAACAGAATCGGTCAATGTTCGAAGAAAAAACGATAAATGAAGCTTTCAGACGTAAAATCGGTGAAAAACCGTAAAAATAAGTGCATCGGCAAGCCGGGGAGGATAAGGAATGGATGCTGTACTTGAAGAACTTAGAGAAACATCGGGATTGATAGTAGGATTAATAATGGCCCTGGTAATTATGGGGCTGATCGGTTATGCGCTTACAAATGTACATGAATCCATCGTGTCACCTGTGGTTCAGTTCATAAAGAAAATGGTCGGTCGAAAATAGCTCAAGCGGAATACATAACCTTTTGTCCCTAATCGATAACTAACCCTTGTTTAAGAAATCCCTGCAGGGTTTGTCTAAAAGGGACAAAAGAACCCCAAGAAATACATATCAGCTTAGAATGAAGAAAATCCCCCGCTCCTAATGGAAGTGGGGGATTTTAATTCAGGGGATGTTGTTGAATCTCAATATGAACTTTTTCACCAGAAATTTGAAAAGCTGGGACCGGTCAAATGAAGGTATTTTGTTTGAAAGTAATTGACTTCAAAGTGGAGACGCCCTGGGAAGTTAAGGACATGCCTTTATTCCCGAAAGGAAAGCTTGGATTTTGGGAGCATGGATAAGGAGAGTATGAACAAGAATTGAATAATACATTTAGCCCCGGCCATAAGCTAGGGCCATTTTTTACAAATCAAAGTAGTCATCTGCCTTTGCGCCTGCATCTATACTTCGAACCGCCTTCATGATTTTCTTTAAAACCCCGGCTGACGGCACATACTTGGGATCGCTGCAAACTCTGCTTATCGTATTTCGTGAGATTCCTGATGTACTTACAAACTCCTCTTGTGTATATCCGTGCTTATCGATAAATTTTCCGACCTTGCTTCGCGGCTTTCTCTTCCCGAATCTAAACATTTTGATAACCTCCTAGAATGATTTACTAGCAGTCTCGTCCAGCTTTCACAAAAATATACACATAGTTTCGCAAATATTTGGGATACAAAATTGAAAAGCGGTTCCCGGGTTGATTGTAGGATGGAGCTCTAGTCTCTTTGAATTTATTTCCATTTAAATTATAATAATAGATGGTAAGTGAAGTCAGACTGAATGATGTAAGGAAAGGTTAAGTCATATGTAACATAGGAGGAAATCATGGGAAGAATAGTTCATTTTGAAATTCATGTGAATGACATGGAACGGGCAAAGACGTTTTATGGAGAGGTATTCGGATGGTCATTTCAAGACTGGAGTGATTATGCAGGAATGCCTTACTTTGGAGCGGTAACTGGTGATGAGAATGAACCCGGGATCGATGGCGCTTTGATGCAGCGCCATAGTGCTCCGCCGGAAACACACCAGGCGTTAAATGCATTTGCTTGTACCATGGGCGTGGAAAATTACGATTTAACGGAAGCTAAAATTATTGAGAATGGCGGCAAGGTCGCAATGCCCAAATTCGCCCTGCCTGGAATGGCTTGGCAAGGATACTATATTGATACCGAAGGCAATACTTTTGGAATTCATCAACCAGATGTGAATGCAAAATAGAGTTGATAATAGGTGAATTAAAACATGAAATCACAAGACACGGAAACCATGCTTGATCATGTACGAAATATCTGCCTTGCACTGCCAGAAGCTGTTGAACATATTGATGGTTTCGGTCACAATACTTTTAAGATCAATGGAAAATCCTTCGTGATTTCTGGTGAAAGCGAGAAAGGGTTCAGCTTGTCGTTCAAGTCAGATCGAGAAACTCAAGAATTATTGCTACAGAAAGAGAAATATTTCAAAACCCCATATATAGGACGTCACGGTTGGGTTTCCATTCAAAATCCGGATAGGGAAGACTGGGATGAATTGACCCATCTAATTCAAGAAGCCTATTTACGTGCGGCACCGAAGCGTATGGTTAAGAAATGGAATGAGTCGAATAAAAAATGAAGAAAGGCGGACGATCTGCCTTTCTTCATTTTTTACGTGTAAGAGGGACTCCGGAATTTGGAAAATATAAAGAGAGGGATTGTTGTCTCTCATCAGAAGAAAGTTTAAAATTAATAGTAGGTTATTTTTACATAAGATTGATGACTATCTGCGGGAATTTTTGATTTGTATGGTAAATAAGCAGCTATCTTTAAAAAACGAGAGAATCAATCAAGGTTTGATTGAAGGGAAGGTGTATGGTTGAAGTGAATGTTGAATCTTTTTTTTCTGAGAACATTAAAGCGGCACTTAAGAATGATCCGCCCGGTGCATGGATGCCAAATCTGCCGGATGGTTGTATTCGCTTGAGTTCAGGCTATCCTGATCCTGCTCTCGTTCCTGCTGAGGAGCTCAAGGTAGCTGTAGCCAGACTTCTTGATGAGGAGCAGGATTTGCCGCTCCATTATCTCGGAAGTCCACGAATTCCAAAACTGAAGCAGCAAATCCAGAACAGATTGGCAGAGCGTGGAATTTGCGTTTTGGAAGAACAGCTTTTGATTACATCAGGAGCTTGCCAGGGGATTGATCTTATTGCCCGCGTTCTTCTTGATGATAAAGCGGTCGTAGCGGTAGAGTCTCCCACCTATATGGAGGCTTTGGAGATTTTTCAAAACTATACGAAACAGATTATTAGTATTCCTATAGATGAACAGGGACTCCAAACATACCGATTAAAAGAAATGCTGGATGAAAGGAAACGTACAGGTCTAACCCTCCCGCGTTTTCTATATACAATCCCAACCTTTCAAAATCCTACTGGGACGACTATGACAATTGAGCGCCGGAAGCATTTATTGGAGCTTTCCATCGAGTATGATTTCCTCATTCTGGAGGATGATGCATACGGGGAATTATCCTTCGATAAAAATCCGGCCCCAATAAAATCTATTGATAAATGCGGGCGGGTCCTCCAAGTCGGGTCATTATCCAAGGTTGTTGCGCCAGGAATGCGAATTGGATGGATAGCGGGAGAAAGTGAATTCATCAAGGCTTTAGAGTGGTTTAAAAAAGATTTAGACCATCCATTTGCTCAAAGTTCCATGGCTGTATACTTAGAAAACACCGATTTTGAGAAACGGCTCGACCTTCTAAAAGATATGTATCGTTCTAAATGCACTGCGTTAATCCGTTCGATGGAACAATTCTTTCCAGAATCCGTTTCCTGGTATGTACCAGATGGAGGTTACTTTGTATGGGTGAGAATTCAAGGTGTTGATACGTCGCAGTTATTATCACAGGCTCTGGCTGAGGGTGTTTCATATGTTCCAGGGAAATACTTTTTCTTGGATCAAAACGATGGAACCGAGTTTCTCCGGCTCTCGTTCAGTTATGCCAATGAGAAAGAAATAATTGAGGGAGTTCGAAGACTAGGACTTCTTCTCGCATCCTATTTTCATAGTTTGTCATGAAGGATTGTTAGTTTGTTAATTTATAAGTTTATTTCGATGCTTTTTTTGAAAATGAAATCGAGTACGCCTACTTCCAAAGGGGGTAGGTTTTTTTCATTGATAAAAGGAGTCTTTATATCTGGGCTAAGAAGCATAAAATAAAATGTGAGGATTATCAGATGTTCTTCCGGCCATTAGAGAAGAAATGGCTCGTAAATGAGATTTTTAATAAATGAGCGTTTATGGCGCTTTTACATAAAAATTTTATCGCAATGTTTGAAGGAATTATTAGCGGGGGCAGTAGTGGACAAAGAGACAAAAAGAAAAAACCCTTGATATATCAAGGGTTTTCGGATATGGAGCATAGCGGGATCGAACCGCTGACCTCTACGCTGCCAGCGTAGCGCTCTCCCAGCTGAGCTAATGCCCCGAATTGAGGTACAATAATTATTTTATCGGATTTTGGTGAAAAGTCAATATAAAAAATGAGATTTTTGCAAAAATGATTAAGAAAACCGTTTGAGGGTAGTCAAACGGCTTTTTTATTATACATTTTCAATCTCCACCCGTGCAATTTCCTTAAGATTGGAGACAGTGTAATACACTTCCGATGTTCTAACTTTATGATCGACCAGAACTTTAAGGGTCAAAAGGTGGTTGTCATTTGACACATCTTTGATTCTAAGGTTTTTGATGAATATTTTTTCATCCTTGATTTTTTTCAGTACGACGGCAATGTCATCTTTATTTTGTACAACCAGCTGCAGAAAGATTTCTTTTTGCCGTAACTTCATCGGTCCGAGCCAGGTGACGATTGCGGGCACCAATTCGACACTAATGATCAATAAGATGACGCCGGCTATGGCCTCGAGAAAAAAACCAGCTCCAACGGCGATCCCGATTCCCGCCGCTCCCCAGATGATGGCGGCTGTCGTTAAACCGGATATGCTGTTGTTGTCACGCCGGAGAATGACGCCTGCACCTATAAAACCGACGCCAGAAACGATCTGGGCCGCAAGACGCAAGGGGTCCATCGTAATATTAACGTCGTCGCTCCCCGGGAATTTATAAGCGGATTCCATGGAAACGATCGTTAATAAACAGCTGACGATTGAAATGACCAGGCTTGTTTTTAATCCAACGGGTTTTCGTTTCATTTCTCGCTCTAGGCCGATAATTAGTCCAAGGAGAGCTGAAATCCCCAATTTGATAAGGATTTGCAGTTCCGATTGAGGGTCGAATGTCCATTCCATTTTGTTTCACCACTTCCGAATTATTATCGAAGAATAAAATCGTCTGTTGCCATATACCCGTTTTTCAAAAAAAACTACCCTAATAATTTTAACATAGTAGAATAGAGTTCTATGTAACGTAATTCCGTTGAAAGGAGGAATCTAAGTGCAAATGCCAAAAGTGAATCCCTATGTAGCGTTGGCGATCGGTGTGGCATCCGTATCGTTTTCTGCCATCCTTGTTAAATTGGCTACCGCTCCATCGGGTGTTATCGCCTTTTACCGTTTATTATTTACCGTCCTTCTTATGTTACCGGTTTTCATGGTGAAATACCGTCATGAACTTAAATTCATTGAAAAAAAGGATTGGCTGTATTCGATTGCGGCAGGAGTGTTTTTGGCTTTTCATTTTATTTTATGGTTTGAATCGCTTAATTACACATCGGTAGCGAGTTCAACTGTGCTCGTAACCCTCCAGCCTTTATTTGCTTTTGCCGGAGCCTACCTGTTTTTTAAAGAAAGATTTTCAATGAAGGCGATATTGAGCGGCATCATTGCGATAGCAGGCAGTCTTGTCATTAGCTGGGGTGATTTGAGAATCAGCGGTATGGCGCTTTGGGGAGATATTCTTTCGCTTATCGCATGTGCGCTGGTAACCGGTTATTTACTGTTTGGTCAAAATGTCCGAAAACGCATCTCTTCTATAACATATACATTTGTCGTGTATGCAATCAGCGCCGTCGCCTTGTTTTTCTATGTAATCTTCAAGGGAGAGGCATTGGCGCCTTATCCTGCTTCCGATTGGATCTATTTCGTTTTGCTTGCCATTTTCCCGACTTTATTAGGACATTCTTTATTCAATTGGTCACTAAAATGGTTAAGCACATCGACGCTTTCGATGGGAATCTTGCTTGAACCGGTGGGAGCGACAATTCTGGCTTACTTCATATTAGATGAACCGATACTCTGGACGCAGGTCCTTGGGGGTACCATCATACTGGGTGGTTTGATGATGTTCTTAAAGGATGAAAAGAAAAGCAAGGAACATAAAGAGGCGCAAGTCTCCGTATAAAAGCAGTAAGTCTCCCGACTTACTGCTTTTATCTAATATGGGTGAAACAAATAGGTGATCCGTGTGAAAATCAAAGCGAAAGTAAAGCTGAATAAAAACGTCGTACCATTCACCTTGCCTTTTTCTCTGCTGAACTTGATGGCTTCATAAAAAGCGGTACTGAATAAGTAAAGGGCCATACTGTAAGAAATAAGTAATCCGATTAATGGCAGATTCATTGCTTCACCTCATGGAAAAAAGATATCTATATATGACTATTTGTGTTTCTTTGGAAATATGCTTCGTTTATTCATAAAACATGGGCTGGCCTGGATAGCGGGGGGAAGAATGTGATGATGATGTAAAGAATATATAGAAGGAAATAGGTGATAATGTTTTTTTTGAAAAAAGTTTTTAAAAACGTATTGCAAACATTTTTAGTACATGGTATATTATTTCTTGTCGCTAAGACAGCAACTTAAACAGCTAACAAGTTGTTGAAAAGTTTTTAAAAAAGTTGTTGACGAAATGTGACGGAATGTGTTACATTATAGAAGTCGCTTCTGAGAGAGACGACATCGAAATTGCTCTTTGAAAACTGAACAAAACAAAGCGCCAACGTTAAATTTTAAGTGAGCACACACTTTCAAAAAAGCGAATGAGCAAGTCAAACATTTCTTCGGAGAGTTTGATCCTGGCTCAGGACGAACGCTGGCGGCGTGCCTAATACATGCAAGTCGAGCGAATCGATG